>NZ_JASCOM010000230.1:0-9229 GCF_029959925.1 Pseudomonas sp. PS02303 | reverse complement strand
AGCTTGCTCCCGCCGGGTCGCGAAGCGGCCCCCAAAAAGGGACTGCTGCGCAGTCCGACGGGAGCAAGCTCCCTCGCCACAGGTTCGGTGTCACGCTTAACTGCCTGGCATTATCCTGGGTGGCCAGTTTGCGATTGGATCGAGCTTACAAATCCCCAACGTTCAACCCGTTTCCCCTCATCGCCCAACCCGCTAGCATCTCCCCTATCTTCAACCACCCTCTCCCCTGCGCGGCCATCGACGAACACGCGCCATCACTCTCCGAGGGAACCCAATCGGCCGCACATCAAGTGCCGCCCGTGAACGATCTCAACAGAGCAATCCAAACATGACTCAAAACATCTACGACGACCCGGGGTTTTTCCAGGGCTACAGCCAGATGGCGCGCTCCGTCAGCGGTCTCGACGCAGCGCCCGAATGGCCGGCGCTCAAAGCAATGCTGCCGCCCATGAAAGGCCTGAAGGCCGTAGACCTCGGCTGCGGTTACGGCTGGTTCTGCCGCTGGGCCAGTGAACACGGCGCCGACAGCGTGCTCGGTCTGGACGTCTCGGAAAAAATGCTGGAGCAGGCGCGCAAAACCACGTCAGCAGACAACATCCAATATGCCCGCGCTGATCTGGAACAACTCGACCTGCCCGCAGCCAGTTTCGACCTCGCCTACAGCTCCCTGGCGCTGCACTACATCAAGGATCTTCCGGGTCTGTTTGCCAAAATCCATGAGGCCCTGAAACCCGGTTCACGTTTCGTATTTTCCATCGAACACCCAATCTTCATGGCACCGCGCAATCCGGGCTGGCTGATTGATAGCGAAGGGAACAAGCGCTGGCCACTGGACAGTTATCAACGGGAAGGCGAGCGGGTGACCAACTGGTTGGCCGAAGGCGTGATCAAACAGCACCGCACGATAGGCACCTTGCTGAATACGCTGATTGGCGCAGGTTTCAGCATCCGACAGGTCAACGAATGGGGCCCGAGTGATGCCGAGGTGGCGGCGCAACCGGCCCTGGCCGAAGAGCGGGAGCGGCCGATGATGATGCTGGTCAGCGTTCAGCGCTGAGGGCCACGCCGGGTCATCGTAATTTTTGCATATGAATTTCCGATACCCGGTAAAGACAACGTATCGCTGCGTCGAACCTGTCCACAGATACCTTATTGTGCCGGCTCACCTTTCACCTAGAGATCAACATGGACAATTCAGAGTTGGGGATCATGATCATTTCGATGATCGGGTTGTTCGGCTTTGCTTCGTTTATTTTTGAATACCTGAGTGCCAGGCAAAGGGACCGATAACGTTCGGCGTTATCCGTCCCTTTTTGCCCTAGCGCGTCGCGACGATAAACAACCGCGGGAACGGCAGCAGCACCGAACCATCGCTCAGCGCCGGATAAGCCTGCTCGATGGCGGCTTGATACTGCTTGAGGTATTGCGCCTTCTCCGCGTCATTCAGCGGTTCGAGAAACGGCCGCAAGCCGCTGCCCTTGAACCACTCGACCACACCCGAGGCGCCGCCCGCGAGCGGGTGATGGTACGTGGTGCGCCACACATCGACTCGCGCACAATGCGGTCGCAGCATCGAGTAGTACTCGCTGGCACTCGCCATGTCCGTGCGTTGCCCGGCGGCGTCCACCAACTTGCTGGCCCACGGTCCATCGGCAGCGACTTCGCGCATCAGGCGATGGGACGGCTCGTTGAGGTTGTCGGGCATTTGGATGGCCAGACTACCGCCCTCGGTCAGTCGGGCGGCCAGAGAAGGCAGTAACGTCGCGTGGTCGGGCACCCACTGCAACACCGCGTTGGCGAAAATCACATCGAACGGCCCCGGCTCGTTCCAGGTATCAATGTCAGCCGTGTCGAATTGCAGCTGGGGCAAGCGCTTGCGGGCGGCGTCGATCATATCGGTCGAACTGTCCAGGCCACGCACTGTGGCATTGGCGAAGCGCTCCACCAGCAATTCGGTCGAATTGCCGGGACCGCAACCGATGTCGATGGCCGATCGCGCGTCCACGGGCGGGACCGCCGCCAGCAAATCGCGGGCCGGGCGGGTGCGTTCATCTTCAAAAGCGACGTATTGTCTGGCGGACCAACTCATTGCGTTCTCCTGTCGATACGTTGTTGTGGCCAGCGGCGCACAACCGGTTCGCTACGATACCTCGACTGGCGCGCCCTGCCCTATCCGACCTATGGCGAAACGTGCCCCACTGATGTTGTAACAGGTAAAATCGGTCTATTATCTGAACTTGCCTCACTTGAAGTCGACGCAGCCAAAAGGTGATGAGAGAGCGACACTAGAACCCGTCTGTCCCGAGCTGCAAGAAAGTTGATAACAATCCCGGTCTTGGCAAGCCGTCGGCAATGTGAAATTGACGAACTATTGGATCCGCGCAAAAAACCGGCCTAGAGGGCCGGCTTCTTTTACCAGTCAGCAAACAGTGCTAGTCGTAATACCCAACAGTCTTCTTCAAGTGATCTGAGTATTCGTAGATATCGTCTATCGAGTTTATGGCGTGCCGGGTCTCATTCTTTTCTTCGTCAAAAATACCGATGTATTTTTGCGAGCGATTGAAGTGCAAGCGGCAGATCGGTTTGCGGTTGTTGTCATCGAGCAGAATGCCGAAGTAACTCTGCGTGTCTCGCTGAACAATCCTCTTTGCATCGACAACAGACCGAACCACCGCTCGAACAATGTGATAGCCCTCCAGCTCTTCCAGTGTCGTCAGCACCTTGTCCTCTAACTCGTCCCGCACATCCGGCTGCTCAGCACCGCCGGAAGAAACTGGTAACGAGGCCAAGGCCGGTTGAATGGCTCCACTCATCGCCGACTTGAGCCTGTCGTTGATTTGGTCGTTGAGAAACTGCACTACCGCCTTTCTCGTTAACTCCTGGAACTGCTCACGGACCTTCTGTGTAATCACCCCATCGTATACACGCGAAGCGAACACTTTCACGAAGTCGTCATCAGGTTTGCTGACCTGCGAAGCGATGACCTTCTTGATCTGGCTGACGTACTTCAATTCACCGGCGGCGCTGATGATCGAATCGACATCGAAGGCAGACTTCGTGAGCTTGACCAATTCAGGGACGGAATACTCGTCGATGTCCAACAGGTCGAGTTCAAGAAACGGCTTCTCATCCATTTTGTTGGGCGCGTCCAAGTCGGTGAAAAACCTGTAGACCTGACCGTTGGTAAGGATGGAGATTCGAGCACTGGTGACATGGAAGTAACGAAACAATTGGGAGGCGTGATTGATGTGCAATGGCTCGCCTATTTTTTTGCACTCTATAAGAATCTGTACCTCTCCGCCTTTCATGATTGCGTAATCAATTTTTTCTCCCTTTTTTGTTCCGATGTCGCAAACAAATTCAGGAGTCACTTCAGTCGGATCGAAAACATCGTAGCCCAGCACCGTGCTGATAAAGGGCATGACAAACGCGTTCTTGGTTGCTTCTTCTGTCTTGATTGCAGCGCCTTGCAAACGAACTTTGGCGGCTAGACTTGTGAGCTTTTCGAAGAATTCCATGAGTGACCTCTTAGCTGGTGTCGATCCGTGGTTTGCATGCTGGCAAATTGACTGCCCTAGATACTAGACACAAACCGGCACAAAGAAAGATTCAGGCCAATAAAGGGAAAAGAAGAGCCGTAGCAAAAAACCGGTTTTTCATTGAACAGAGGTCCATTAAGTAGAATTTTCAACCCGCCGTCGCTGTCTGAAAAATCAGGCGCATCCCTATAAGGAACACGGCAATGAAATTCGCAAAAATCTCGCAGAAACTCGCCCTGTGGGCCGGCAGTCCGAAGACGTTTATGGGGGCGTTGATACTGATTGGTCTGTGGGGGTTGAGCGGGCCGATATTTGATTACAACGACACCTGGCAACTGATCATCAACACCTCAACCACGATCATCACGTTCCTGATGGTGTTTCTGATCCAGAACACGCAGAACCGCGACACCGACATCCTGCACTTGAAAATCGATGAGTTGCTGCGGGTGAACAAAGAGGCGCAGAACGCGATGCTGGGGCTGGAATTGCTGGACCTCAAGCAACTGGAGGCGCTACGCAGACACTATCGCGCCATGGGCGAAAAAGACGTGCATGACCTGGCGGGGCTGGCCACTACGAGCAAGCGCAAACAGGACTTGAATGAGTGCTGAGCACGAACAAAACGGCGCGTGATATGAATCACGCGCCGTTTGCGTTCAACACCGTTAATCGCCTGGTCTAGCGACTGGCTTGCAACGCTCTGGCCATTTCCAGGTGGCTCTGCAGTTTGGGCAAGGTTTCCTCAGCGAAGGCTTTGATTTGCGGCACGTCGGTGGTCTGAGCGACTTGTTGAAGCTGCTCGATGGCTTCCTGGGTCGTCTTCACCTGACTGGCGGTATAAGCCTGATCAAAGGATGCGCCGTCCTTCACTTCCGGCATCAAGGCTTTGGCCTTGTCGACCACTTCTTCGCGAGGGGCAACCGGCAAATCCAGCTGTTTGGCGATTTTCGCCAAGTGCTGGTTGGCGGTCGTGCGGTCATTGATGACCACGATGGTGTAGTCCTTGACCTCTTTGGATTCGGATTTCTGGTGCGCCAGGCGACTGGCTTCGATGTCGGCCATGCCTTTGGCCGACGCATCGTTGATGAACTCGGCGGGCGACTGGGCGAAGGCACTGTTGGCAAACAGGCCCAGCAACGTGACAAGACTGGCAGTGCGTAATCGGGTGGCCATCCGGCTCATGGTCGCGCCCTCCTTCTATAAAAATTCAAGCGGGAGCTTTCGCCCCCGCCTCTCAATCAAAACTACCTTGCGACTACTTCGACTTCTGACCACCTTTGCGGCCCATATCGGGTTTCGCAGGGTCTTTATCGACGGTCGTAGTGGTAGTTTTCCCACCTTTGCGACCGGCTTCTGACGCCTTCGTTCGATCGTTAGCGAAGTTTCCCGAGTTCGAGTTTCTTGAGTTAGGCATGATTCTCTACCTCTTGGTGATGATCGCGGCGAGCAGGAGCCCGCATAAAATCTGAATTTCGATCACCGCAAAGGTTTAGAAAAAATGAAATCGCCGCGACGAACGGTGGCCGATTTTTCAGGCCCCGAGGCGCTGATGATGTTGGCGCTTGGCCGCATACATGGCCTCATCGGCATGCCGGAACAGTTGCTGTTCTTCGGTGCCATGCTCGGGGTAATGCGCGACGCCGATACTCGGCCGGATGTTCACGCTTTGCCCGTCCAGGCGCAGGGGTTGCGCCAGCACCTGACGGATTTTCCCCGCAACGTTGTCAGCGTCTTCCGCCGCGTGGATGCTGTGCAACAACACCACAAACTCATCCCCACCGATACGCGCCACCGTGTCGGTCTCACGCACGCAGCCCTTGAGTCGATTGGCGACCGCCTGCAACAGCATGTCGCCGACTGCGTGGCCATGGGTGTCGTTGACCTCCTTGAAGCGGTCGAGGTCGACGTACAGCAATGCCATCCGCCCGGAATCCGTGCGAGCCTGCGCCAGCGAATTTTGAAGCCGGTCGCGCAGCAACGCCCGGTTGGGCAGTTGAGTCAGTTGGTCGTATTGGGCCATGCGTTGTAACCGGGCATGTAACTGCTTGCGCTCAATCGCGGTGGCGACCTGGGCGCAGACGTATTGCAACAGCTCCTTGTCCTGCTCGGTGTAGCGCTCGCCACCCGGTACGCTTTTGACGATTAGCGCGCCAATGATGCCGTTTTGCGAGTTCAACGGGACACCCAGCCAGCAAGGCGAGTCCTGTCCGGAGACCGATGCCTCAAAGCCTTCTGGCAGAGTGTCCTGGTCCAGGGTCAGCAAAATCGGCTGGCCGCTGCGAATCACTTCGGCACAGAGACGCCCGGTCATGGTTCCGGGCTGCTCGGGCTGCAGTTCATGGTCGTCGACGTGATACGGAAAGTTCAGCTGCGCACAGTGCTCGTCATACAGCGCCACGGAGAAATTCAGTGCCGGCAGCCATTCGCCGATGATCAAGTGGATGCGTTTGAACAACGCCAGCAAATCTTCCGCGGCGTGGGCCGCCTCGGAGATCGCGTATAACGCCGCTTGCCGGGATTCGGCCTGCTTGCGCTCGGTGATGTCCCGGGCCACAGCGATGCGCAACTGATCGACTTCAGACCAGCGCGCCGACCACAGAATATGCACCACCGCGCCATCCTTGCGCAGGTAGCGGTTTTCGAAGTTGAGTTTGGGATCACCGCCCATGATCTCGCGCGCCGCGTCAAGGGTGCGCTGGCGATCGGCGGGGTGCACCATGTCGATCATCGGCTGGCCGATCAGCTCGTCCGGGGTGTAGCCGAAAATACGCTCGCAGGCCGCGCTGACAAATACGAAGCGACCTTGTTTATCCACCGCACAGACGGCGTCCAGCAAGAGATCGATGTAGCTCGCCAACGGCGCGGAATTTCTGGTTGCCATGGTGCGATAAGCGTTTCCGGACAATGCAGCAATAAAAAGCCCCTCCATGACCCATCTGGCATTGACGCATCCGTGCGCTCAACCTCAAGCCTTGTTCGTCACCAGCCCCGGCAGTGCATGAGCGAGGGCGTTGATGGCGAAACCGATAAACATCACCCCACATAACCGTGTGATCGCCAGTTCATGGCGCTGATACAAGGTGCGAACTTGCCGTGCACCAACAATGCCAATGAGGATAGCGTAGGCCATGAGACCGCCGACGAAGCTCAGGACAATCAACCAAGGCAACATTGACCAGTGCAGCAACTCCGCCCGGCTGGACAGCAGCGCAGTGAACGTCGCCACCGCCACGGGGTAGGCCTTGGGATTGGTGAGGCCAAACAGAATGCCGTGCCAAAAGGGCTGGCGAGCCGGGCCTTGAGGGGCATCGGCGCTGCTGCGCTTCGCCCGTATGGCGCGCAAACCGAGCCAAAACAGGTACAGCCCGCTGAGTACGCCCAGCACATCAAACGCCGTGCTGCCGATTTCACGGGCACCGACAATCGCGATCAGCGCCGTACTGCACCAGACCACGTCCCCCAACAAATGCCCACAGAGAAACCCCGCCCCGGCCCGCCGTCCACGCGCGGCGCCAATCCCGAACACCGCCAATACGCCCGGCCCCGGTGTGATGCCATAAATGAAACCCGAGGCGAGAACGGCCATTAGCAGCGATGGGGTCATTGAAAGTCCCTTTTACTATTTGGTGAATGGGCGCAAGTCTATATCAGGTCCCGGGTATATCGACTGACTGATCGTCGAAGAACTTCATTCCCGCATACGGGCGCTCTCGACAGGCTGCCAGCCGAGACGCCAGATCGCCAACGTGGGCTTCGAGCTTGTGGCCGTCCGGGTCGAGGATATAGAAGGACGCGCCTTCGCTGCGGTTGTCGCGCCATTCTTGTACGCTGGCGGATCGCAGGCGTTCGACGAACACGGGGAAATCGATTGCGCTGATGGTAAAGGCGTAATGGGTGTAATCGGCGGCGGGCCCCGAGTTGCGCAGCGGATCAACGGACAGGCACAGCCACAAACCCGGCAGTGACAGATAGGCGCCGGTGTCCCAAGTGGCTTCGAGGCGCAGTTGCAGCAGGTCTTGATAGAACGCCACGCTGCGGTTCAGGTCGGTGACGGCGAGGGTCAAGTGGTTGAGGCCGGTGAGCAATTTGTTTACCTCAACGGTTATTTGATGGGCCGGTAGTCAGGTCGCTATGCACTATCCCCTCCCCAATCCGCCCATTCAACCAGTTCAACGCCTGATCCCCGCCCCGCCGTGTGTGCCAGACCAACACAAACGTAAACGACGGAATATGAAACGGCGGCGCAACTACGACCAGCGAGCGCTCATCAATCTCGCGCAGCCCACGTGAAGCCACGGTAAGAATCAGGTCCGTGCCACTGATGAATTCCGGGGCGACGCTCCAGTGCGGCAGGCTGATCGCGACGCGACGGCGTTCACGTAACGCCGTCAGCGCCCGCTCGATTTCAGGCGTGCCGCTGCCGCGCATTTCCAGCAGGACGTGTGGCCGTGCGAGGTAGGTAGGCAGGTCGAGTACGCCATTGGCAGGCAGGCTGTTGCGGTCGACCAGGCAGGCGTAGTGCTCTTCGAAGAGTGGCGTGCTGCGCAGCTCGTTTGGCAGTTCAGGGAAGACACCTGCTGCCAGGTCGATGTCGCCATTAAGTACTGCGTCGAGCATGCCTTCGCGGCTGGCGTGGCTGATTTGCAGGTCGATGCCCGGCCCTTCCCGGCGCAACGTGCGAATCAGCCCTGGCAGGACGATGGCGGCGCCATAGTCGGACATTGCCAGACGAAACGTGCGCTTGGCCGTGGCCGGGTCGAAAGCGTTCGGGGCCAGCAGGGATTGCACCTGAGCGAGTGCTTCGGCCAAGGGTGCGATCAATTCCATGGCTCGCGGCGTGGGTACGAGCGTGGCACCCGCGCGCACCAGCAAAGGGTCTCCCAGCAAGTCGCGTAACCGCGCCAGGGCATGACTGACCGCCGGCTGACTCAGGTGTAAGCGCTGCGCCGCGCGCGTGACGTGCTGCTCGCTGAGCAAGGCGTCGAGGATCACCAGCAAGTTGAGGTCGATACGCCGCAGATCATTCATCTGGTGCATGTTCTGGATAGCAATTCGGAATTTAAATCTGCGCGACGAATACTCTAGAGTCCAGCAAAACCTGTTGGAGAATGATCATGAGTACATTGCATTGGGCCGGGCTGTTGCTGCTGGCCGTGGTTGCCGGGGCGGTGGTGCCGTTTCAGAGCGCGATCAACGCCAACCTCACGCGTGGGTTGGGCCATCCGTTGTGGGCAACGCTTGCGTCGTTGCTGGTGAGTATCGTCGTGTTGTTGCCGATCATGTTGGCAATGCGCTTGCCGTTGCCGTCACTGGCGTTCATCAGCAAGGCGCCGTTGTGGATGTGGGCGGGGGGTGCGTTTGGGGTGTGTTTTATTTCGTTGGCGCTGATGCTGCTGCCCAAGCTGGGGGCGTCGGGGTTTATTGCGTTGGCGCTGGCGGGACAGGTGGTGGCTTCGCTGGTGCTGGATCACTTTGGGTTGTTTGGGTTGGTGGAACGACAGATGACGTTGCCGCGGGTGTTGGGGGCAGTCTTGTTGATCGCCGGGGTCGCGATGATTCAGTTCAGTGCGGCGCCAGGGAAGGGGTTGGTGGCGGCGGGTTGAGCGGGACTGTCAGGCCGCCATCGCGAGCAGGCTCGCTCCCACAGTTGATTGGCGGCGTGGCACAGATCAATGTGGGAGCGAGCC
>NZ_JASCOM010000022.1:0-57827 GCF_029959925.1 Pseudomonas sp. PS02303 | reverse complement strand
GGCGAGGGGGCAAGCCCCCTCGCCACAAAGATCAGTAAAACATCGACCGCGACTCTTCCAGATCCCGGCACATCGCCTCATTCTCCGGATCGATCCCCAGTTTCTTGAACGCCGGCACGCTGAACGCATCGATACGGGCCAGCGGGTGGTCGGTGTCCTTGTGGCAATACAGGCTGGCCACCTGAACCAGATCGACATAATCGACCCGCTCGGACTGGCGTTTGAAGTCCAGGTACAACCCCGGCAACTGCACCAGCATTTCCGGGAATTCCCAGACCCTGAGCAGTTTGTCGCCGATCAAGGGATGAATGCGATCGATGACATGGTTGAGGCTGACCGCATCAGAGAGCAATTCGTAATGGTCTTCGGCGTAGGTCAGGATAGGCAGTACGCCAATCTGATGCACCAGCCCGCCAAGGGCTGCCTGATCTGGTTTGAGTTGTGTGTAACTGCGGCACAGCGCGTAGCTGACGCCGGCGATTTCCAGGCTTTTACGCCAGACATCGCGCATTTTCTGCGCCACCACTTCAGAGCGGGCGTGGAAAATTTGCTCCATCACCAAGCCGATCGCCAGATTACTGCTGTAGTTGACGCCCAACCGCGTGATCGCCGTGTGCAGGTCAGTCACTTCCTGGGTCGCGCGCAGCAGCGGGCTATTGACCACTTTGATCAGACGCGCCGACAACGCCGTGTCACGGCCGATCACTTTACTCAGGGTGCTGACACTGACTTCCGGGTCTTCAGCGGCCTTGCGAATCTGCAGGGCCACTTCCGGTAACGTTGGCAGAACCAGGTCATCGTTATCGATGGCCTCAACCAAATCCTGTTGGACCTTATCCGCCAGCTCGCTCATTTCTTTTCTCTAGGGTGTTACAACAAGTACTGCGGTTAACGCTGGATTTCGCGATCGCGATCCAGTTGATAAGGCAGGTCGAGCAGGTGCAGGGCCGGCCCTTCGAGGGTGCCCAGATGAATGTCACCACCTTCTGCTGCTTCGGCTTGCAGCACGGCCAGGAGTTCAATGTTTTGTCCGGCGCTGGCAGCCAGCACCACTTCGCCGATAGAACTGCCGTGGGACGGGGAAAACAGTGGCGTGCCAGGCTCGGGCAATTCGCTGGCATCCAACGTCAAGCGATACAAACGACGCTTGAGTTTGCCCAGGTACTGCATGCGCGCGACGATTTCCTGGCCGGTGTAGCAACCCTTTTTGAAACTCACGCCACCGACGGCTTGCAGGTTGAGCATCTGCGGGATGAACAGCTCGCGGGTGCTCGGCATGACCTGGCCGATCCCTGCGCGGATCTGGCCCAGCAGCCATTGATTCAGAGTGCCTTCGGACAGCAGGGCGGACAGCTTGCTTTTGATGAGGTCGGCCTGATCGACGGCGACCCACAGTTCGGCGCGGTCCGGCGAGACACGAATGGCGATCAGACTTTCATGACGCACGACGCTGTCGGTGTCTGCTGGTAACTCAAGACCCAGGCTGCTCAGTGCGGCGTCGCCATGATCGAGTCCGAAGCGGACCCAGGCGGCGCTTTCATCAGTCAGTTTGGATTTGGAGAACACGGCGTACTTTTTCAGGTCCGCCAACTGCGGCTCAAGCAGCTCGCTGGCCATCGCCAGCAGCACGCCGTCACCTTCCAGCACGATGCGGAAACTCGATTGCATCCGGCCTTTCTGCGTGCAGCGTGCGCCGAGGCTGGCCTGGGTATCGCTCAGGTAATTGAGGTTGCAGGTCAATTGGCCTTGCAGGAATTTGCTGGCGTCCGCGCCGCGGACTGCAAGAACGCCTTCATGGGACAGGGTGCAGAAAAAAGCAGAATCGGCCATGGGTCATCGCAGGGTAAAGAGTCTGGGGGACATCATAAGGGGGCGCTCTCGAAATGGGTAGTTCACAAAGGTCGATGGCGCCCGACCAAAGCCGAGTGTTCGACCGGGGCCGGGGCTGTATACTTGCCGCCTATTTGAGGAGCGCTCCATGGTCGAAGATGTTGAACTGAATCGCCTCTACTGGCACAGCCGCCGCGGCATGCTTGAGCTTGACGTGTTGCTGGTGCCGTTCGTTAAGGAGGTCTACCCGCACCTCAACGAGAAAGATCGCGAGTGCTACCGCAGGCTGCTTGAATGCGAAGACCAGGACATGTTCGGCTGGTTCATGGAGCGCGCTGAATCGGAAGATCCGGAGCTTCAGCGCATGGTTCGCATGATCCTGGATCGTGTCCAGCCCAAGTAATGCGTTCGAATGCCGCTGGCATGCCTCACGGCAGTTGCTGGCGGCGTATCTCATGGCCCAGCTGTTCGCGCTGGGTTCTTTGTTTCTGCTCTCCTTACCGCTCTGGGCCAGTCTGCTCGGCATGACGCTGTGTGTGGTTCACGGAATCTGGCTGCTGCCACGCCAGATTTTGCTGACGCATCCACAGGCATTTCGCGGTTTGCGGCGCGATGCCGACGGCTGGCAGTTGTGGAATCAGGCCTCAGGTTGGCAGCCCGTGCAGCTAAGGCCGGACAGCCTGGCGTTACCGCTGATGGTGGTGCTGCGTTTTCGACTGCGAGGCGAGCGGCGAGTCAGATCAATCTGCGTTCCCCACGACTCGCAGGCGGCGGATGTGCACCGGCGCCTGCGGGTCAGGCTTACATTCAGTCGACGTAGGTGGGCGGCACCAGAATAGTGTCCAGCGCAACGGGTAGCATGTTCGGGTAGTCGAGGGTGTAATGCAGGCCGCGACTTTCCTTGCGCTCCATGGCTGACCGAATCATCAGCTCCGCCACCTGGGCCAGGTTGCGCAACTCGATCAAATCGCGACTGACCTTGTAGTTGCTGTAGAACTCGTCGATCTCGTCCAGCAACAGCCGCACGCGGTGCTGCGCGCGTTGCAAGCGCTTGTTGGTGCGCACGATGCCTACGTAGTCCCACATGAATCGCCGCAGTTCGTCCCAGTTGTGCGCAATGATCACGTCTTCGTCGGAGTCGGTGACCTGACTGGCATCCCAGACGGGCAGGGCGATCGGAACCGACACCTGCGGCAGCTGTTCCAGAATGTCCGCCGCGGCCGAACGGGCATAGACAAAACACTCCAGCAGCGAGTTGCTGGCCATGCGGTTGGCGCCGTGCAGGCCGGTGAAACTGGTTTCGCCAATGGCATACAGCCCCGGCACGTCGGTGCGACCGTGCTGATCGACCATCACACCGCCGCACGTGTAGTGCGCCGCCGGAACTACCGGGATCGGTTGTTTGGTGATGTCGATGGAAAACTCGAGGCAGCGTTCATACACCGTCGGGAAGTGAGTCTTGATGAACGCTTCGGGCTTGTGGCTGATGTCCAGATAGACGCAGTCGACACCCAGGCGCTTCATCTCATGGTCGATGGCGCGGGCGACGATGTCCCGGGGCGCGAGTTCGGCACGCGGGTCGAAACGCTGCATGAAGCGTTCGCCGTTGGGCAGCTTCAGGTGTGCGCCTTCGCCGCGCAGGGCTTCAGTGATCAGGAAACTCTTGGCTTGCGGGTGATAAAGGCAGGTCGGGTGGAACTGGTTGAACTCCAGGTTGGCCACCCGGCAGCCGGAACGCCATGCCATGGCAATGCCATCGCCACAGGCACCGTCCGGATTACTGGTATAGAGGTAGACCTTCGCCGCTCCGCCGGATGCCAGGATGACGAATCGTGCACCGTACGTGTCGACTTCGCCGGTGCTGCGATTCAGCACGTAAGCGCCCAGGCAGCGATCGCCTTCCAGGCCCAGGCGTTTTTCGGTGATCAGGTCGATGGCGACCCGCTGTTCCATCAGTTCGATATTCGGTCTGAGTCTGGCCTGGGCGAGCAGGGTTTTGAAGATCGCCGCGCCTGTGGCATCGGCCGCATGAATAATGCGCCGATGGCTGTGTCCGCCTTCCCGGGTCAGGTGAAACTCGAATCCACCGTCTTCAGTGCCGGATTGTTCATCGCGGGTAAACGGTACGCCTTGATCGATCAGCCACTGGATGGCTTCTTTACTGTGCTCGACGGTAAAGCGCACGGCGTCTTCGTGGCAGAGGCCACCGCCGGCATTGAGGGTGTCATCGACGTGGGATTCGACAGTATCGGTGTCGTCCAGAACGGCAGCAACGCCGCCCTGGGCCCAGAAAGTCGAGCCGTTGGCGAGGTCGCCTTTACTCAGTACGGCGATGCGCAAATGACCGGGCAAGGTCAGCGCAAGGCTCAAACCGGCAGCGCCGCTGCCAATGACCAGAACATCGTGTTGAAACTGTTGGCTCATTTCAGGATTCCGCTCAAAGCGACCCGGGTCGGGGTTGGCGCAAGACTCGTGGAACGGCGAGTCAAGGCAGCCACACAGCCCACTAGTATATAGAGGGGGGGAGCGGCACAATACCCGAGCGCATATGGCATTGTGAAACTACTGTGACGGAAAATACCTGACGCTTCGTCGGATGATTTTTTGGCCGGTTCGGCGACAAGGTGACTGTATCAACGATTTAACAGTCTTTTTCTGTCCAGGGTTGCACAATGTCGCTTTCGCCCGGCTATAAATATTTGGAACTTTTGCCAAAGGCCCAAGATCAATAGACGGTGCCTGAAAAGAAGGACAGTGTCGGTTTCAGGAGGGGGACTTGCGTTTTGGTCCTGGCCAGTGAATCCGATGACAAGATTATTCGCGCAGCCGGGTCATGCCGAGCTGCGCTTTTCGTGCGTGCCAAAACAGAGCCCGCAGGAAACTTGCTTGGAGGGGGAGAACTTTTGCGAAAAGCCCGAGTCTATGTTTGCAAGTCTGGTCGTTTAGTTATGCAAGCCTCCTCCGAGCTTATCGAGGAGTGTTCATGCTAACCCAGGAAGAGGATCAGCAGCTCGTCGAGCGCGTTCAACGCGGCGACAAGCGGGCTTTCGATCTGCTAGTGCTGAAATACCAGCACAAAATTCTCGGGTTGATCGTGCGTTTCGTGCACGACACCCATGAAGCCCAGGATGTGGCACAGGAAGCCTTTATCAAGGCCTACCGCGCACTTGGAAACTTTCGCGGAGATAGCGCGTTTTATACGTGGCTTTACCGCATCGCCATCAACACGGCGAAGAATTATCTGGTTTCACGCGGCCGCCGGCCGCCGGATAGCGATGTCAGTTCCGAAGATGCAGAGTTCTACGATGGCGATCATGGCCTCAAGGATCTCGAGTCGCCAGAGCGTGCATTGCTGCGGGATGAGATCGAAGGCACCGTCCATCGAACCATTCAGCAACTGCCAGAAGATTTGCGTACAGCTTTAACTTTACGTGAATTCGATGGTCTGAGTTACGAGGACATTGCGGCAGTCATGCAATGTCCGGTGGGTACCGTGCGCTCCCGGATATTCCGCGCTCGGGAGGCCATCGATAAAGCCCTGCAGCCGTTGTTGCAGGAAAACTGAGACAGCGGCGATAGCCAAGAGAGGAACGCCATGAGTCGTGAAGCCCTGCAGGAATCGCTGTCCGCAGTGATGGATAACGAAGCGGACGAACTGGAATTGCGTCGGGTATTAAATGCCTTTGACGATGTAGAAACCCGTGAAACCTGGGCTCGTTATCAAATCGCTCGGGCAGTTATGCACAAGGATCTGCTGCTTCCTCGTCTGGACATCGCCGCGGCAGTTTCTGCTGCTTTGGCCGACGAAGCCGTACCGGCAAAAGCCTCCCGTGGTCCATGGCGCAGCCTGGGTCGACTGGCTGTCGCTGCTTCGGTGACCGTTGCCGTACTGGCAGGTGTGCGTTTGTACAACCAGGACGAGATCGCGGGTGTCGAACTTGCCCAGCAATCCAGTCAACCGGGTCTGGCCGTTCCTCAGGTCAAAGGTCCAGCTGTATTGGCAGGCTACAATGAGAGTTCGGAAGCCACTGGCCCTATGGCCAACGGCGTATTGCAAGGTCAACCAGGCTGGCACGATCAGCGTCTGCCAGGCTACTTGCGCCAACATGCTCAACAGGCTGCACTGAAAGGTACTGAGAGCGCTCTGCCTTACGCTCGTGCAGCAAGCCTGGAAAACCGTTAAGGAGGATCATGCGCGCCATACCTCTACTTTCGCTTCTGCTCGGTGGCTGGTTCATTGTTCCAGCCCACGCCGATGAAGCCCAGGACTGGTTGACCCGTCTTGGTCAGGCCGAGCAACAGCAAAGCTTTTACGGCACTTTCGTTTACGAGCGTAACGGTAGCTTTTCTACCCATAACATCTGGCACCGTGTCCAGGATGGCAAGGTCCGCGAGCGTTTACTGCAGCTCGACGGCTCAGCACAGGAAGTCGTTCGCATTGATGGGCATACTCAATGCGTCAGCGGCGTCCTGATAGCAGGGCTTGGGGACTCTCCCAACTCCGCTGCCCGTGCACTTGATCCACAAAAGTTGAAGAATTGGTATGAGCTTGCCGTCATTGGCAAGTCGCGTGTGGCTGGGCGTGCGGCAGTGATTATTTCATTGAAGCCACGTGATCAGCATCGCTACGGTTTTGAGCTGCACCTTGATAAGGAAACCGGCTTGCCGTTGAAGTCATTGCTACTGAATGACAAAGGGCAGTTGCTTGAGCGTTTCCAGTTCACCCAGCTGAATACCGACAACGTGCCGTCTGACCGCGACTTGCAGGCAGGCGACGATTGCAAGGTGGTCAAACTCGACAGCGACAAGGCTTCCGCCGTCAAGGCCGCCCAAGTCTGGCATTCGGACTGGCTCCCGCCCGGTTTCGAGCTGACCAGCAGCAGCACCCATAAAGATACGGAGACCAAAACCCAGGTCACCAGTCTGATGTACGACGATGGTCTGGCGCGGTTTTCGGTATTCCTTGAGCCGTTGAATGGTGCCACCGTTACCGACACCCGCACCCAGTTAGGCCCAACCGTTGCTGTTTCTCGGCGCTTGACGACCCCTCAAGGCGAGATGATGGTGACCGTGGTCGGTGAGATTCCGATAGGTACTGCTGAACGGATTGCGCTGTCCATGCGCTCCGATGCCACTGCAACCAAGTAGTGAGCTGATATCGAAATGTTTGGTGAGCATTTCAATTTGCAAAAAAACCTGAATTTTTCTATAGGTCAGAGCCTCACGGCTCTGGCCTTGTTTTGTTGTTCCCGGAACAAAAATACCGGCGTATCTTTCCCGGTGTTCCTTGCTCCATATCGCTTAACCATGCTCGTCGTAACGGGAGCCGTATGTCGATACCACGCTTGAAGTCTTATCTGTCCATTTTCGCCACCGTGCTGGTGCTCGGTCAGGCGGTCACTGCTCAAGCAGTTGAATTGCCTGACTTTACCCAGTTGGTCGAGCAGGCCTCGCCCGCGGTGGTGAACATCAGTACCACGCAAAAGCTGCCGGACCGCAGAGTGTCTGACCAGATGCCCGACCTTGAAGGCCTGCCACCCGCGCTGCGCGAGTTTTTCGAACGGGGCATGCCGCAACCGCGCTCGCCTCGCGGTGATCGCCAGCGTGAAGCGCAGTCCCTGGGCTCGGGCTTTATCATCTCGCCGGACGGCTACATCCTGACCAACAACCACGTGATCGCCGATGCCGACGAAATTCTCGTTCGTCTCTCCGACCGCAGTGAGTTGAAAGCCAAGCTGATAGGCACCGACCCACGTTCCGATGTGGCGCTGCTGAAAATCGAAGGCAAGGACCTGCCAGTCCTGAAACTGGGTAAATCCCAGGACCTGAAGGCCGGCCAATGGGTCGTAGCGATCGGCTCGCCGTTCGGCTTCGACCATACCGTGACCCAAGGCATCGTCAGCGCTGTCGGTCGTAGCCTGCCGAACGAAAATTATGTGCCGTTCATCCAGACCGACGTGCCCATCAACCCGGGTAACTCAGGTGGTCCGCTGTTCAACCTGGCCGGTGAAGTGGTCGGGATCAACTCGCAGATCTACACCCGCTCCGGTGGCTTCATGGGCGTATCGTTCGCGATCCCTATCGACGTGGCCCTGGACGTATCTAACCAGCTGAAAAGTGGCGGTAAAGTCAGCCGTGGCTGGTTGGGTGTGGTGATCCAGGAAGTGAGCAAGGATCTGGCCGAGTCGTTCGGTCTTGAGAAGCCGGCCGGTGCGCTGGTGGCTCAGATCCAGGAAGATGGCCCGGCTGCCAAGGGTGATCTGCAAGTCGGCGACGTGATCCTGAGCATGAACGGTCAGCCAATCGTCATGTCTGCCGATCTGCCGCACCTGGTGGGCGCACTCAAGGAAGGCGCGAAGGCCAACCTTGAAGTGATCCGCGACGGCAAGCGCAAGAATGTCGAACTGACGGTCGGCGCGATCCCTGACGAAGGTAAAGAGCTGGACTCGAAACTCAAGTCCGGTGTTGAAACCAACAGCAATCGTCTGGGCGTCGCCGTCGCCGATCTGACTGCTGAGCAGAAGAAAGCCTACGACCTCAAAGGTGGTGTGGTGATCAAGGAAGTTCAGGACGGTCCTGCATCGCTCATCGGCTTGCAGCCAAATGATGTGATCACTCACCTGAACAACCAGGCAATCAACGATAGCAAGGAGTTCGCTGAAATCGCCAAGGCACTGCCGAAGAATCGATCGGTGTCCATGCGAGTTCTGCGTCAAGGTCGTGCCAGCTTCATCACCTTCAAACTGGCTGAATAAACCGGTTGTCGGCTGAATGAAAAACCGCCTCGAAAGAGGCGGTTTTTTTGTGTCTGCGTTTTATGTTCCGCAAGCAGGTCAGCCCATCATGTCCTTGACCATACGTTCCTGCTCCATCAACTCACGTTGCCGGGCGTCGATACGCGACGACAACGGGAAGTTGGTGCCGGCCTTGCGCTTGGCGAAGTCCAGTTGCTGAATGGCCTGGCGATAGTCGCCAACCAGGGCGAAGTACTCCGCGCGAGCCTGATGCAGACCGATGATGTTGCCTGACAGGCCGCGAGTCTCGGCCACCTGATACCACACGTCCGGATCGTCCGGGCGCGATTTCAGCAGGCCTTCGAGCGCCTTTTCAGCATCGGCGGCGCGGTTTTGTTTCAGCAACAGATCGACACGCACCTGGTTCAATGGATAGTTGCCAGGGTACTGGGTGAGCATCCGGTCAACCCGTGTTTGAGCATCGGGCAGGCGATTGTTGGTGATATCCAGGTCGACCTGCGCCAGGTTGTAGATGATCTCGTTCGGTGATTTGGCCAGCAGCAGCTTGAGGTTCTCGCGGGCTTCATTCAACTGGCCGCCCTTGATCTGGGCGATTGCCAGGCCATAACGAGCAACGTCATTTTTCGGGTTCTCGTCGAGCTGCGCGCGAAAGCGCTTGGCGCCCAAGCCTGGGGTTTCTTCATAGACCAGCTGAACGCGTGCACGAATCAGCTGATAGCGCATGGTGTCTTCGACGCCGCCCGCTTTGGCCTGTTCGGCGCGGTTGCGGGTGTCGGCGATCCGCGATTCGGTCACCGGGTGAGTCAACAGGAATTCTGGTGGCTTGGCGTCAAAGCGGTATTGACGCATCAACCGCTCGAACATGGTCGGCATCGACCGCGGGTCATAACCGGCCTTTTCCAGATTGAGGATGCCGATACGGTCGGCTTCCTGTTCGTTCTGGCGCGAGAAACGTCGTTGTTCCTGAATCGCCGCCGCCTGAGTGCCCGCAATCGCCGCGATCCCGGCATCACCGGCACCGGCAGCAGCAATGACGATCCCGGCCAACAGAGCCGCCATCATCGGCACTTGCATACGCTGCTGGGCTTCCACGCCTCGGGCAAAGTGGCGTTGCGACAAGTGAGCCAATTCGTGCGCCAGTACCGAAGCGTATTCGCCCTCGGTCTGCGCATTGAGGAACAGACCGCCGTTGACCCCGACAATCCCGCCCGGCGCCGCAAAGGCGTTCAGCTGCGGGCTGTTGATCAGGATGAATTCCAGGCGCCGGTCATTGACCTGGCTGGTTTCCACCAGGCGGTAAACGCTGGATTCGACGTAATCCTTGAGCTGCGGATCGTTGAGCTGCGAGACCTGGCTGCGCAACAGCGCGAGCCACGCACGGCCCAGTTGATATTCCTGTTGCGGCGAGACAATGGCAGAACTGGCGTCGCCGAGTGACGGCAAGTCGTCGGCGAAGCCCGGTGAGGCGAGCAGGCAAGCGAGCGTCAGCAGGGTAGGGCGCAAAAAAGTCATGCACAAAGCCTTAGTCGACAAAGACCTTACTGTAGCCGGACACTTGGCCCGGGACCAGATATTCTAGGCAACTCCACCACCTGACCCGGAGCGATGCAATGACCGATGCTGTAACCCATGACGCCGAACTGGATGCCAGTGGCCTGAATTGCCCGCTGCCATTGCTCAAGGCCAAGCTGGAGCTGAATCGACTGGCCAGTGGCGCGGTGCTCAAGGTCATCGCCACCGATGCGGGTTCCCAGCGCGACTTTCGCACCTTTGCCCGATTGGCCGGTCATACGCTGCTTCGCGAAGAAGATGAGGCGGGTGTTTACCGCTACTGGTTGAAAAAAGCCTGAAACCTGCTGCGTTCATTTCTAAGGATTATTGATGTTCAAGGTGTTACGCGACTGGATTCAGCGCTACTTTTCCGATGAAGAAGCCGTGGTGCTGGCGGTGCTGCTGTTTCTGGCCTTTACCGCCGTACTGACGTTGGGCGGCATGCTCGCGCCAGTGCTGGCCGGGATGGTGCTGGCGTATCTGATGCAGGGCCTGGTCGTTACCCTCGAACGCCTGCGCATGCCCGGTGGGGTCGCGGTGGGGTTGGTCTTCGCCTTGTTCATGGGCGTTTTGCTGGTGTTCATTATTGTCGTGGTGCCGTTGCTCTGGCATCAGTTGATCACGCTGTTCAACGAACTGCCCGGGATGCTGGCCAAGTGGCAATCGCTGCTGTTACTGCTGCCAGAGCGCTATCCACACCTTGTGTCGGACGAGCAGGTGTTGCAGGCCATCGAGGTGGCGCGGGGCGAGATCGGCAAGTTCGGTCAGTGGGCACTGACGTTCTCGCTGTCGAGTCTGCCTCTGCTGGTGAACATCATGATCTACCTGGTGCTGGTGCCGATCCTGGTGTTCTTCTTTCTCAAGGACCGCGAGATGATCGGTCAGTGGGTGCGCGGCTACCTGCCGCGTGAACGGGCATTGATCACCCGTGTAGCCCATGAAATGAACCGACAGATCGCCAATTACATCCGCGGCAAAGTCATCGAGATTTTCATCTGCGGCGGTGTGACCTACATCGGGTTCGTCGTACTGGGGCTCAACTACGCGGCGTTGCTGGCATTGCTGGTGGGGGTGTCGGTGGTGGTGCCTTACGTTGGCGCAGTGGTAGTGACGGTGCCGGTCATGCTGATCGCGCTGTTCCAATGGGGCTGGAGCGATCAGTTCATTTACCTGATGGCGGTCTACGGGATTATCCAGACGCTGGACGGGAATGTGCTGGTGCCGCTGCTGTTTTCGGAGGCGGTGAATTTGCATCCGGTGGCGATTATCTGTGCGGTGCTGTTGTTTGGCGGGTTGTGGGGATTCTGGGGGGTGTTCTTTGCGATTCCGCTGGCGACGCTGTTCAAGGCTGTGCTGGATGCCTGGCCGCGCAAGGAGCCGGTGGTGGCGCCGTTGCTTTAGCAGTCAGCCGGGATGAGGCAGTGGGGCAGGTGGCGGCTCCCGAGCAGGCCCGGTCCCACATCGGATCGCGTCAGGCTGGCCAACTCGGTCAACCGTGGGAGCGAGCCTGCTCGCGATAGCGTCCGAACAGACGACGATAAAACTCAGGCCTTGTTCAACGCCTGTGCAGCCGCCAACACCGCATCCACATGCCCCGGCACCTTCACACCGCGCCATTCCTGACGCAGCACTCCGTCCTTATCAATCAGGAATGTGCTGCGATCGACGCCCATGTATTCCTTGCCATACAGCTTCTTCAGCTTGATCACATCAAACAGCTGGCAGAGCGCTTCTTCCTTGTCGCTGATCAGCTCGAAGGTGAACGCTTGCTTGGCCTTGAAGTTCTCGTGGGATTTCAGACTGTCACGCGAAACACCGAAGACTTCGGTGTTTGCCGCTTTAAAGGCGTCAAGCTGATCGCGAAAGCCCTGGCCCTGAGTGGTGCAGCCCGGCGTGCTGTCCTTCGGATAGAAGTAGATCACCACTTGCTTGCCTTTAAGGCCCGCGAGGCTGACGGTCTGTCCATTGGTGGCGGGTGCTTCGAAGTCGGCAACCGGTTGGTCGATGGCAACGGCCATGAAAGCTTCCTTACATTGGGTTTTGTGGGCGCCACGGTTCGATCAGTGCGTCCAGGTTCAGCGCGTCGGCGAAATCCAGGAACTGATCGCGCAACCAGCTGATCTGCACGCCGGCCGGCAAGGTCACGGTAAACGTGGCGTTGAGCATGGTGCCGCCGGTTTGCGGCGCCTGATACGTGTCGCAGGTCAGGTTTTCCAGCTCGACGTTGTGGTCCATGAAGAACTGGCACAGCTCGTTGATGATGTCCGAGCGATAGGCCGAGCTGACATAAGCGACGTAAGGCAAAGCCTGAGGACGATTCTCCAGCGCCGCGCTGCGCACCACGTTAACGGTGAATGCATGCTTCTTGGCGAGGCCCGGCAGGCTGCCTTCAAGGCGCGCCAGGGCGTCCCAGCTGCCGGAGATTTCGAGGATCAACGCGCTGCACTCACCATGACGGGTCAGGCGAGAAGTGACCACGGCGCAGCGGTTTTCATGGCTGGCGCGGCACAGGACGTTAGTCAGCTCCATGGGGTTGGCGCCGAGGGCACTGATGACAAGGAATTGTTCGCGAACTGTGGGGGTGGACATGCAGCATTCCTAAAGCGATGAGCGGTCGATACTTTTACGGGCTTTTACTACCGGGGGCGAGCCTGCGGATGCGAATTCAAAAAACCCGGGCCGAAGGTTGCAACGTGCTCCATCAAGGCAGGAGCGAGGGGTGGCAACGCTGGATCGGGGCTTGTGATGCCGAAAATGGAGGCTCAAACCCGACGTGCGAGCTTATCAGTACCGATCAAAGCCTGAAGGGTAGCGAAAAGCAGCGCCAAGGGGAATGGCAGCAGCGCAGTACTTTGCTTGTACAAGCATCTTGGCGCCAGTACCATTACCGCTCTCTTTTTCCGGCAGGAGCGGTTGCATGATTGCGGGCAGTATGGTGGCACTGGTCACACCCATGGATGCACAAGGTCGTCTCGACTGGGACAGCCTGAGCAAACTGGTGGACTTTCACCTGCAGAACGGCACCCACGCGATCGTGGCCGTCGGCACTACAGGTGAATCGGCCACCCTTGACGTGAACGAGCACATCGAAGTGATTCGTTACGTGGTGAAGCAGGTGGCAGGGCGCATTCCGGTGATCGCCGGTACTGGCGCCAATTCGACGCGCGAAGCCATCGAGCTGACCACCAATGCGAAGACCGCCGGCGCCGATGCTTGCCTGCTGGTGACGCCGTACTACAACAAGCCGACCCAGGAAGGCTTGTACCAGCACTTCAAGGCCATCGCCGAAGCCGTCGACATCCCGCAGATCCTGTACAACGTGCCGGGCCGTACCGCCTGCGACATGCTGACCGAAACCGTGATCCGCCTGTCGACCGTGAAAAACATTATCGGCATCAAGGAAGCCACCGGCGACCTGGCCCGCGCCAAAGCCATCATCGACGGCGTCAGCAAAGACTTCCTGGTGCTGTCCGGTGACGACGCCACCGCAGTCGAGCTGATCCTGCTCGGCGGCAAAGGCAACATCTCGGTCACCGCCAACGTCGCCCCGCGCGACATGAGCGACCTGTGCAACGCTGCCCTGAAAGGCGACGCCGTCACGGCCCGCGCGATTCACGAAAAGCTGATGCCGCTCAATAAAACCCTGTTTATCGAATCCAACCCTATCCCCGTGAAATGGGCGCTGCATGAAATGGGCCTGATGCCGGACGGTATTCGTCTGCCGCTCACCTGGCTCAGTGCTGCCTGTCACGAACCGCTGCGGCAGGCCATGCGCCAGTCCGGCGTACTGGTTTAATTGAGGAAGCACTACGCATGAAGCGATTGGCCGGACTTTCCGCACTTGCCTTGATTATCTCCAGCACCAGTGGCTGTGGATGGGTCTGGGGCCCGGAAGGTTATTTCCGTGACCGTGGTAGCGATTACCTGGAAGCGCAACAGACTGCACCTATGCAACTGCCAACGGATGTCAGCACCGCCAAGCGTCTGGATCCGCTGCTGCCGATCCCGCGCAACGTGGCTGATGACACCGCCAAAGGCGAATACATCGTGCCGCGTCCGCAGCCACTGACGGCATCGGCTGACGCCAGCGCCTACTCGCTGCAGAAGAGCGGTGATTCGCGCTCGATCCTGGCCCAGAATCCACCCGCCGAAGCCTGGCCAGTGGCGATACAGTTCTTCCAGGACAACGGTTTCCGTCTGGACGAACAGAAGCCGCAAACCGGTGAATTCACCACCACCTGGCAGCGTTCCGACGAACTGTCGGCAGCGATGGCCAAGCGCCTGAGTTCCGCTGGCGTCAGCACCGACAGCGAAACCCGCGTTCGAGTGCGTATCGAGCCGGGCGTTCAGCGCAACACCAGCGAAATCTACGTGGTCAGCGCCGAGCGTCCTGCCGGCAGCACCGCCGACGTGGCCTTCACCAACCGTTCGGTCAACACTGGCCTGGACGCGGCACTGGTCGACGACATGCTCGCGAGCATGAGCCGCATCTCGGAAAAGGGCGGTTCGGTTTCCATGCTGGCTTCGCGTGATTTCGATACGCCGAGTCGTGTCAGCCTGAGCGAAGACGGCAGCGGCAACCCGGTTCTGAACGTCGGCAATGACCTTGATCGTGCCTGGTCGAGCGTTGGTCGTGCGTTGGAACAGGGCGAATGGCGCGTTGAAGACATCAACCGCAGCCTGGGCCTGTACTACATCAATCTCTCCGAAAAAGCCGAGAAGAAAGACGAGAAGCCTGGCTTCTTCAGCAGCCTGTTCGGCAGCGCGCCGAGCAAGGAAGAAGTTGAAGCCCGTGCCGAGCGTTATCAGGTTCGCCTGAGCAAGGTAGGCGAGAACGTCCAGGTCACCGTCGAGAAAAACATCAACACCGTGGCGCCGGCAGAAGTGGCGCGCAAAGTGTTGAGCGTGATTCAGGACAACCTGGGCTGATCACATGCGTTTTGCCGTTCTCGGCAGCGGTAGCCAAGGGAACGGCACGCTGATAGCCAGCGCTGATACGTATGTGCTGGTGGATTGTGGTTTCTCCCTGCGGGAAACCGAAAAACGCCTGCTGCGCCTGGGTGTGAACCCTGCGCAGTTGAGCGCGATACTCGTGACCCACGAACATGCCGACCACGTGCATGGCGTGGGTTTGCTGTCTCGGCGCTACAATCTGCCTGTCTACCTCAGTCGCGGGACCCTGCGCGGGATGCGCAAACCGATTGAACCGGCTGGCCTTCTGGCTGGCGGCGAGCAACTGCAGATCGGCGCACTGAGCATCGGCGTCATTGCCGTGGCCCACGATGCACAGGAACCGACGCAGTACGTTTTCAGCGACGGTGAGCGGCGCTTTGGCCTGCTGACCGACCTGGGCTCGTATTGCAACAAGGTGCTGGACGGCTATCGGGACCTCGATGCGCTGATGATCGAGTCCAACCATTGCCGTGACATGCTCGCTCGCGGTCACTACCCGTACTTCCTGAAGCAGCGGGTGGGCGGTGAACTGGGACATCTGAACAACCACCAGGCGGCATTCCTGGTGTCTGAGTTGGGCTGGCAAGGCCTGCAACACCTGGTCCTGGCCCATCTGAGCAGCAAGAACAACCTGCCGCAGCTGGCCCGGCAATGTTTTGTCGACACCCTCGGGTGCGACCCGGACTGGCTGCAACTGGCCGATCAAGATTCAGGGCTCGACTGGCGACACATCGCCTAGCCCACCTACTTAGCAAGCGGAGCCCATCATGGAAAAACGTGAAGAACTCTACCGCGGCAAAGCCAAATCGGTTTTCAAGACCGACGACGCTGACCGCTTGATCCTGCTGTTTCGCAACGACACCTCGGCGTTCGACGGCAAGCGCATCGAGCAGCTCGACCGCAAAGGCATGGTGAACAACAAGTTCAACGCCTTCATCATGCAGAAACTCGAAGCCGCCGGCGTGCCGACCCAGTTCGACAAACTGCTGGGCGACAACGAATGCCTGGTGAAGAAGCTCGACATGATCCCGGTCGAGTGCGTCGTGCGTAACTACGCCGCCGGCAGCCTGGTCAAGCGCCTGGGCGTCGAAGAAGGCATGAAGCTCAACCCTTACACCTTCGAACTGTTCCTGAAGGACGACGCCAAGGGCGACCCGTTCATCAACGAATCCCATGTCGTGGCCTTCGGTTGGGGCACCGCCGAGCAACTGGTTCGCATGAAAGAACTGTCGCTCAAGGTCAACGAAGTCCTGAGCAAACTGTTCGACGACGCCGGCCTGCTGCTGGTCGACTTCAAACTCGAATTCGGCGTGTTCTCCGACGGCTCTATCGTCCTGGGCGACGAATTCAGCCCGGACGGCTGCCGCCTGTGGGACAAGGCCACCGGCAAGAAAATGGACAAAGACCGCTTCCGCCAGGGCCTCGGTGATGTCATCGAAGCCTACGAAGAAGTCGCCAATCGTCTGGGCGTACCGCTTTAATCGACGCAAGCATCTGATAGCACGGAAAAATTTCGCTTAGGGGGTTCGCTTCCGGCGAAAGTGTTGTTATGATGCGCGCCGTTGGAGAGATGCCAGAGTGGCCGAATGGGACGGATTCGAAATCCGTTGTACCTTCACCGGTACCTAGGGTTCGAATCCCTATCTCTCCGCCATTATTGAATAAGACTAAGCCCCTGTAATCGTTGAAGATTACAGGGGCTTTTTCGTTTCTGACGTTTGGTTTAGGGCATTTTTAGGGCAGAAAATGCCGTCTTAGGGCCGCATCAGGCCGCTGCTGCCCATGTCTCATTCGCTGATACACGACGCTCTCGTAGCTTTGTGTTGGTGGCTTGCTATGATTTCCTTCCGTATCGTTGCTTCAATCCTGCGATGGGTACAGGGAGTGATGAATGCTAATCGCGATATTGCATATAGCTGGTGCCATATTCGGGACTATTGCGCTTGGGGTGATCGTGTTTTTGATTTCTTCATGGGAAATAGAAAGGAACAACAGAGCAGTTATGCAGGACCTTTCGATCAGACTCGGGGTGGCTGTGGAGGATCTCTCCGATGAAAAGCTCTCCCCTAGGATTGTTGAGTTGACATCCGAGAGGTTCAGTAACGATCGTTTTAGCAATCGTTTTTCTGACTTATGTGGAGCGGTGCGGACTGTTTGGGACTGGCTTGGGTCATTGCTTCAAATTGGCACACTTGTTGGTGTCGTATGGATGACAGTTACAGAGTCGCTAACGAATGCCGTCCATGCTTGGTGGATCGTCGCAATCGGAGTTTTCTTTTGGATTGCCGGTGTACTTTTCGCTCTGTTGTGCCGGCTATTGACCGGTCGATACCCAGGTCAAGCTAAGAAAGCGAGGAAGGGGATGGCTGAATTTCTCAGTGCTCGGAGAAATCAATGATTTCGTGATTAGTTCGGGTGCGATCATCTGGGTATCGCCGCCGTGAAAGACATCACACACCAAATACCCGCAGCGATAGCTGCAAGACATTTCGTCAGCTCACAGACCCGTCGCCATCCTTCTGCACGCATCTCACTCCCTCCCTCTGTTCACAGCGTGAGCTGTTGCTGGCTTATAAGTTGCTCTGTCATGATCACCGTCCGCCCTTGATGATACACAGGGAGTGTCAATGCGACTGAAATCCGCAGCATTGCTAACCACTTTGCTCGCAATGCCTTTCATGGCTCAAGCTGAGATGAAGCTCACGTCAGGTTACATCCTCGTTCTTTACGAGAATGCAGACTTCGACCTAGCCAATGCGAAGGGGTGTAACCGTCCCGACCTCTACCAAGATTTCACCGTCGCTCTTAAGGATGCTCTACAACACATTCCCAATGTGAAGCGCGATAAGATTCCGGCACTGATGCGGAATTTGAAAGCCAAAACCGAAGACACCTATAACGTCTTGGGGTTCGAGAATCCTGCTCACCAAGCAGAACAGCAGGCTAGTTGCTCTGAGAACATAAAGACCCTCACCGAACGCCTTGCAGACTTAAACCGCTGGGTTCTGGAAAGCTAGCGGGCGAAACCCTAATGTAAACCTAGGGGGAACCTTAGATAGGGTACAGGGTTATTTTAGAATAGCTGGCGACCAGACAAGCAGGATGCCGCTCAAGGAATTGTTGACCGTTGCGATCAGCTATAAGAAACCCGGCCAGCGCCGGGTTTTTGTATGAAGTATTGTGAGTTCGAACATGACTATTGTGAAAAATAAAGCGCGACATAATTAAAAAAGTCGGCCTGACTTCGGCTTGTTAAACACTCAATATTACTTTTTTATGCGCTTGGCTTTCGCTTCCGCTGCCTTCTGTACGACAGGGTAATACTCAATGTCTAATCTCCCCATTTTGGGCAGAGGTGTGGAGGCATAGACGCTTTGATTCGAAGCAAACCAATCGGAATCAAAATAGACTTGGACTTCGTTGTTCAAGTCGAACTTCGTGCGCTGGGCCAGACCGCTCAATGCAAAGCCAGCGTCCGCAGGGTCTAAAACAAATTCGCCTGGGTACAGTTTTTCTGTTTTTCGCGTAGTGCCATAGGCAATTCTTACCGCATGGTCATCTTCGAAAACAGCGACTACCAATGCGGGGCGAGCTTTGGGGCCTGGGTTCCCGATGACTTCAGGGAAATGACACCAGACAAAGTCGCCTGGTGCAGGCAGTGGGCGAAAAGGTGTGGTCATTTTTCAATAGAGCCTTTTAGTAATGCGCTCCTCCGGAAGGTCCGTAGCAGGGCTAGCTGCACGAATTGCGGAGACTTGAGCCGGGGTTAGAGGTCCATCGTCTAGCTCGTACTTGGGCAAATAGCGGTCAGCAAATTGCCTCAAGGCGAGGTGGGCGACTTCGGTTTTACTCAAACCGGTCTGATTCATAAGCAACTCGATTGTCGAGATGCTTACCCCTGTTGGCGTGTCCTGTTTGCGTAATCGCAGCAGAAAGCTTTCAGATTTTTCAGTGGTGAGGGTCATGGGGTACTCCAAAGCGTATGTTTCTTGGTAGAGCGTCCGAGCTCTGACTATCCTTCAATCTAGAAGGTGATATAGATTCTATATCTCTCCAGTGAAAAAGCAATCACCCCAAGCCGTGGTACTCAGTCAGCGAGTGGGTGGCAGCATAGGCGCCATGGGAAAGTGACTAACATCACCCCCCATGGCGGTCTGATACCCCGAATGTCCAGGGCACCTATCAGAAAGGCTGGCCGCTATTTTGCGGCTTTCTTGTCCTTCCGATCAGGTCTGGGTGTCACCGCCTTCACCACATCATCAAGCAGCGCTTTACCCATCGCCGTTAAATAGTGCGCGGCCCAGGCATGACGGTCGGTGTCTCTTACGTAGGCGGCGTCTTCCGTGAACGCCTTGGCCAGGAACAGAAAATCAGAGGCCTGTGCCAATGCATCACTCACAGGCACTCCAGCGCTGACGTGGAACATCGCTTTGCCTGAACAGTAGATGGGGGTGAAGCCGATGGTTTTTGCTTCTGCTGATTCGGTCATTTGCCACCTCCAATGACGGAGATGCAGCGGGATCGACAGTGAAAATTGAGGTGAGGGAAGCGCAGAAATTTGTACGGATTTACAGTGTGCATTGTCTACTCCTTGACGTTAGGAGCTGCCGTTTTCGTTACCAAGCGAATGGGTGGCAGCTGCGCGCAGGTTGGTAAACCGGGAGTCAAGGAGACCGGCACGCCCGAAGGCGTCCCACGCACAGCCGCCATAGCACAAGATTACTGGTGAAAAAACCAGCATTGTGATGGGGACGCTGTTGCGTAACTCGTCGGGTTACCAAGCCCGGTCGCTGAATGTGCAGCGACGTCTGGAGAGTATCCCGCCGAAGATATGGCCAACAAGGCGGCAACCTGCCCAAAAGCACAGCAAGCGTACCCCCTTACGCAACTCTCGGATTTTGCCTACAACTTCAGCGAGAGTCACCCGGATATTCTGGCGCCGGCTCCACTCTGACAAAGACGCGAAGCCTTACCAAAGTTCGTGATGCTCGGATTTTCCTTAAACAAGCAGTAGTCCCGCCGTAAACGTCAAGGCTACGCCGCCCGAATCTGGATACATGCGAGAAAGAAGGCGCATCCCGCTCATTAGCTATCATGCAATAAAGAGCGAAATCACCGGATAGCGGGGAAGAGCATGAACAGATGGCGGCGGCTTTGGTTGATTATCAAGCTGATTGCAGCCCTGGCGGCCTGTGTGGCCGTCGCTGTTCAGGCTTTTCTCTACATGCTGGACAGCTCCGACGCCGTGCAAATTCACCCATTGAGCATTTTGGTTGTCGGGCTGATTTTTGGCTTCATTGCTTTTGGACTTCTCTCATTGATTGAGAGGGGTGTGTTGCGACTGGTGGCGCCGATCATTTCCAGACCTCAAGCAGAACCTGTAGGCGATGCCGGTGCAATGCCGGAACGGCCACTGACCTTTTCAACCGAAGACCCCACTCATCAGAGAAACCTGTGACCTTGCGCTGGCAGCTTTCGCAAGAGCCCGTGGACGGATCTCACAGGCGTAATTCCGGGCTGACACAAACGAGAGAATCGTCCTACTTTGCACGCGGATACGTCCGAGATTGATCGAAGGTATATTCGTTTTTCAGCGAAGGCATCCGTAATGACTTCGCGGTCGAGCAGGTGGCTGGACGTTACGCACCATCTTCTGGTTGATCGGTTAATCGATGATTTATTCCCTCAAGGAGGAGGTAGCGATGTACAGCAGCAGTGAAGATGGTTTTCAGAGTAATGATCAGACCGGGGTGTCACGAGGCAAGCCAATGCCTGGGGATCTTCATCTGGATACCGGGCGGTTGGCCAACATTTTCAAAGCGCGAATAAAGAATACCGGGTGCCCGTTCTGTGAGCATGATGAGTGGGAGTTACCACTCCAGGCCGGGGCGACGGGTGTCGGGTTGCCTTGGGCGTGTGGCAAAGAGTATTTCCGCTCCGGCACGCCGGCGGTGATGCTTAATTGCAAGTACTGCGGATTTATTCGCCTGCATTCGCTCAATGTGCTGGCAGATATCGTCGTCGAAGACAGCAGCAAAACCGTAGCGCTGGAGGTCTGCGATGAGTGAACCTTTTGTGCTGGTAAACCTTGATGAGCATTACCCCGACCGCTTCCCGAGCAACAAAAGAAGTGGCACTGACGAGAATGGACGAAGACCATCAGGTCCTCCAGGAGAAAACCCATTGGAACCGCGAGTATCTAAACTTGAGACGCATATCGAATACGTCCGACGTGACATTGGTGACCTTCGCGTGGAGTTTCGTGAGCACCGTCAAGAGGCTCGAACGGATTTTCGGGAGCACCGCAAAGACGCTCGAACGGATTTTCGTTTACTGTTCGGCGCGTTGATCACCACGGCGCTGGGCTTGGCAGCCATGATGGGAAAAGGGTTCGGTTGGTTGTAAATGAGCGAGTAAAAAGAAAAACCGGCTAAACGCCGGTTTTTTCGTGCAATTTGCCGACACCCTGATTTTTCTCCGCTCTGAGGTCGCCAGCCCCTCAAAACGAAGGCGGCGTAATCACCCAGATCACCACCGCGTCCACCTCACCAGGATTGCCATACCGATGCGGCTCCTGGCTCGAAAAGCTGAAACTGTCCCCTTCATTCAGCTGGAAATAACGCTCGCCCACCCACAGCTCAAAACTCCCCGACAGCAAATACCCAGCCTCTTCCCCTTCATGGCTGTAACTCTGCTGACTGTAAGTCCCGGGCGGAAACCGTGAGTGCAGCATTTCCAACTGCCGATTCGGCTGCGGCGTCAGCAGCTGGTCCACAATCCCGTCCTCATAATGCACGCTCATCCGAGTGTTCTTGCGCACCACAACGCCGTTATCTTCAGGCGCTGTATTGCCCTCGCTGGCAAAGAACCATTGGATGGTCACACCCAAACTGCGGGCGATATTGAACAGCGCAGGAATCGACGGATAAGCCAGATTCCGTTCCAGCTGGCTGATATACCCCGCCGTCAGCTCGCTCATCTGCGCCAGTTCCGCCAGGGTCATGCACCGACGTTTACGCAACCCACGAATCCGTGTGCCGAGAAAATGCGGTTCTGCCGTGGCGCTGTCCTGTGTGGGCGCGCTGCTGGCAGGCGGCATCTTGCTGCTGTTGCTCATGGCGTGCTCCAAACCGGGGTGTGTAAAAGCCCCGGAGTATAAAACAGCCTCAAAGCGCCCAGGCGACTTTCAAACCTTCGTAGATGGCTTCTTCGGCGGTGCGCGGGGCGAGGCAGTCGCCGATGCGACGAAATTCCACCAGACCTTGCAGCTCGGCGCCGAGGGTGTCGACGGGTTGATGGCCCTGGCAGAGCACCAGTGTGTCGATGTTTTCGAAGAGCATCGGTTCGCCGCTGGCGGTGTGTTGCAGGTAGACGGTGTTGTCGTCGCAGCCGTAGAGGCGGGCGTAGGGGGTGATCGGGATGCCGAGTTTGTGCAGTTCGCCGGCCAGTTGATCGCGCACGTACAGCGGCAGGTTTTCCCCGCAATGGGTGCCGTTGACGGCGAGTTGCACCTGGTGCCCGGCGCGTACCAGACGTTCGGCGATGCCGGGGCCGATCCAGTCGGCGCGCCAATCGACGACCACCACGGAACGACCGATTTGCACCTCCTCGCGCAGCACTTGCCAGGCGTCTACGACCTGCAGTTCGCCGCCTCGCTCGAAGTTCGGCCAATACGGTTCGGCGCCGGTAGCAACGATCACCATGTCCGGCCGCTCGCGTTCGACCAGCGTCCGGTCCACGCGGGTATTGCGCACAACGCGCACCCCGGCCAGCTCCATTTCGCGTTGCAGGTTGGTGCTGGCGCCGCCGAATTCGGCACGCCGGGGCAGCAGTTGCGCCAGCAAGACCTGGCCGCCGAGTTGCGAACTGGCTTCGTAGAGTGTCACGTCATGGCCGCGCTGGGCGGCCACGGCGGCGGCTTTCATCCCGGCCGGTCCGCCGCCGGCGATCATGATGCGCTTGCGTTGGGCGGCTGGTTGTCGCTGGCCGAAGATCAGTTCACGCCCGGTTTCCGGGTGCTGGATGCAGGAAATCGGCAGGCCTTTGTGGAAGTGGCCGATGCAGGCCTGGTTGCAGGCGATGCAGGCGCGCACGTCTTCGACATGGCCAGTGTCGGTTTTGTTGGGCATTTGCGGGTCGCAGATCAGGGCGCGGGTCATGCCACAGACGTCGGCTTGCCCGCGAGCCAGAATCAGCTCGGCTTCTTGCGGTTGGTTGATGCGCCCGGTGACGAACAGTGGAATCGACAACCCGGCCTTGAACGTTCCGGCTTCCTTGGCCAGGTACGCGGCTTCGATCGCCATCGGCGGCACGATGTGCACGGCGCCGCCCAACGAAGCCGAGGTGCCGGCGACGATGTGCACGTAGTCCAGAATTGGTTGCAGGGATTGCACGGCGGCCAGGGATTCGTCCTCGGTCAGCCCCTCGGGATCGCGTTCATCGGCGGAAATGCGCAGGCCGACGATGAAGTGCTCATCGGTGTTGGCGCGCACCGCCGCGATCACTTCACGCAGGAAACGCAACCGCTGTTCCAGCTCGCCGTTATAGCCATCGGTGCGACGGTTGACCCTGGGGTTGAGGAATTGCGCCGGCAGGTAGCCATGGCTGGCGACCACTTCCACACCGTCGATTCCGGCCTGGTACAGACGTCGGGCAGCGGCACCGTAACCGGCGACGATCTCGTCGATCATCGCTTGATCCAGCGCACGCGGCATCACCCGGAAACGCTCGTTGGGCACCGCTGACGGCGAGTAGGCGACGGCCAGCAAGCCATCGCTGGACTCCATGATTTCCCGACCTGGATGGAAGATCTGCGACAGCACCACGGTGCCGTGCGCATGGCAACGTTCAGCGATCGTCCGATAGCCCTCGATGCAAGCGTCGTCAGTGGCCATCAGCACATGGGAGGTGTACCGCGCGCTGTCATGCACCCCGGCCACTTGCAACACGATCAGTCCGACGCCACCTTCGGCCCGAGCGGTGTGGTAAGCGATCAGTTGCTCGTTGACCAGGTTGTCGGTGGGCATCGAGGTGTCGTGACCGCTGGACATGATGCGGTTCTTCAGGCGTTTGCCACGCAGCTGCAAGGGTTCGAACAGGTGTGCAAAAGCGGGGGACGAGGTCGGCATGGGACGGTTACTCCAGGCAGGCTGCAGCCGAAAGGCCGGCTTTTCGGTGTTGTTATTATTTGCCTATAGAAATTTACCTGTAGTAAAAAATCAACTTGTTTTTTTACTGTGCCTCGCAGTAGATTCGTTTGGCGCCCGCACCTGGGGCGAACCTCACAACAATAAAAAAGGGTCACGTCGACGTTGAGTCGAGTGGCACCGGCAAGAGGAACCACTGATGAAATCGAATACGCTCAAGCACGGTTTTTATCCCTTGATGCTGTCCTTGGCCGTCAGCCTTGGCAGCGCTCAGGCAGCACCGGACATGGTGGTGGTGGGTTACGGCGGCGCCGGCCAGAAAGCCCAGGATGTGGCGTTCTTCCAGCCGTTCAGCATTGCGGATCGCAGCAAGCTGATTCAAAGCGAATACAACGGTGAGATGGCCCGGATCAAAGTGATGGTCGACACCGGCAACGCCGATTGGGACGTGGTGCAGATAGAAGGCCCCGACCTGATGCGCGGTTGCGATGAAGGAATGTATGAAAAACTCGACTGGAAAACCCTCGGTCGCGTCGAACAATTGATTCCCGACGCGGCGCAGCCGTGCGGTTCGGCAGCGCTGGTGTGGAGCGTGGCGATTGCCTACGACACGCAGAAGCTGGCGCAGGCTCCGACGTCGTGGGCCGACTTCTGGGATGTGCAGAAAACCCCCGGCAAACGCGGGCTGCGCAAGCGTGCTGTGTATAACCTGGAGTTCGCGTTGCTGGCCGACGGCGTGAAAGTCGAAGACGTTTATTCAGTGTTGAACACGCCGCAAGGTGTCGACCGGGCCTTCGCCAAGCTCACCGAGCTCAAACCCTACATCCAGTGGTGGGAAGCCGGCGCGCAACCGGCGCAATGGCTGACAGCCGGGGATGTGGTGATGACCTCGACGTACAGCGGACGTGTGGCCGCAGCCGCGCAAAACGGCAGTCACCTGGGGCTGGTGTGGCCGGGCAGTCTGTATGGCATGGATTACTGGGCGATCATCAAAGGCTCGAAACATTTCGATCAGGCCAAGCGCTTTATCGCGTTCGCCAATCAGCCGGACGCGCAGGTCAAGTATGTCGAGCAGATCCCTTACGGCCCGACCAATACGCAAGCGGCAGCCAGACTCGACGGCAAACTCGCGCAATGGGTACCCACGGCGCCGCAAAACCTGAAAGGCGCGCTGTCGATGGACGTGGCGTTCTGGGTCGATCACGGCGAAGAACTCGAAGAGCGTTTTAATGCCTGGGCCAGCAAGTAGCCGCTGGCGGCTGGACGTTTCACCGCGTCCGGCCTTACTGTTTTGCGCAGTCGATCACCCTGGAGAACCGCAACAATGAACGAGATCGCCCACCCGCTGCGCAGCACGACGGAACAGCATCTGCGCGAGGAACTGGCCGCCTGTTATCGATTGATCGCGCACTTTCGCATGACCGATCTGATTTTTACCCACATCTCGGTGCGACTGCCGGGGCCTGAGCATCACTTCCTGATCAATCCATACGGGCTGATGTTCGATGAGATCACCGCGTCGAATCTGGTGAAGATCGGCCTTGATGGCCGGGCCGTGGAGCCGTCGCCGTATCCCGTGAATCCGGCAGGTTTTGTGATTCACAGCGCCATTCATGGTGCCCGTGACGATGCGCAGTGCGTGCTGCACACCCACACCCGATCCGGCTGCGCGGTCGCGGCGTTGAAGTGCGGGTTGTTGCCGGTGAATCAGATCTCCATGGAGTTCTACGGGCGGGTGGCCTATCACGACTATGAAGGCGTGGCGCTGGACATGAGCGAGCAGCAGCGCCTGGTGCAGGACCTTGGTGACAAGCCGGTGCTGATGCTGCGTAATCACGGTTTGCTGACCGTTGGCGAGACTGTGAGCCAAGCCTTCTTGCGCATGTACTACCTGGAAAAAGCCTGTGAAATCCAGCTCGCTGCGCAAGCTGCCGGTGAGTTGGTCTTGCCGCCGAGCGAGGTGTGCGAACACACCGAACGTCAGTTCAATGATCCTGGCCGGCCGCTGGACGAAGGGGAGTTGAGCGACCCGGACGCCATGCAGTTGGCCTGGGCCGCGCTGTTGCGATTGCTTGAGCGGGTGGCGCCGGGTTATCGCGACTGACTGGAGACTTGCCACGCTCTTGCTGTACAGTCGTTCAGCCCACGGCGTTCACCGCCGCGCCCTAATGATTGATCCACGGAGAGTGTCGCGCATGAGTCAGGAAGCCCGTTTTTCCCGCATGGAGCCGGAGTTGCGCAAGGCCAACCTGATCGAAGCCACGCTGGTTTGCCTCAAGCGCCACGGCTTTCAGGGTGCATCGATCCGCAAGATTTCCGCCGAGGCCGGCGTCTCGGTCGGGTTGATCAGCCATCATTATTCCGGCAAGGACGAATTGGTGGCCGAGGCCTACCGGGCGATTACTGGCAGGGTCATGGGGTTGCTGCGCGACGCCATGGAACACGCGGCACCCAGCGCCCGGGAACGCTTGTCGGCGTTTTTTCGCGGCTCGTTTTCAGCCGAATTGCTCGACCCGCAATTGATTGATGCCTGGCTGGCATTCTGGGGGGCTGTACGCACGGCGGAATCAATCAACCTCGCGCACGAGCATTCCTACGGAGAGTATCGCGGCATCTTGCGTAAAGTCCTGACCGAATTGGCGCAGGAGGAGGGCTGGGAACACTTCGATGCCGACCTGGCCGCCATCAGCCTTAGCGCGTTGCTTGATGGTTTGTGGCTGGAGTCGGGGCTCAACCCAGGCACCTTTACCCCGGAGCAAGGCATTCAGATTTGCGAAGCCTGGGTCGACGGCTTGCAGGCCGGCGGTCGTCAACGGTTTTGCGTTCAGACGACGGGCTGTTGATCGGTCGTTCAGCTGCCGATACTCTCTGGCGCCAAGGCAACAAAACACTCTAATAAGAAACACGCCTTCGGGCATACGCGGGACACCTAGCGATGACTCCTCGGGTACTGATCGTCGATGACGATCCGCTGATTCGCGAACTGCTGCATGCCTACCTGTCCCAGGAAGGTTATGACGTGCATTGCGCCGCCACCGCGGAGCTGGCCGAAACCTTTCTGGCGAGCCAGACGGTGGATCTGGTGATGCTCGATATCCGCTTGCCGGGCAAGGACGGGCTGACCCTAACCCGGGAGCTGCGGGTCCGTTCGGAAGTCGGGATCATTCTGATCACCGGGCGCAACGATGAAATCGATCGCATCGTCGGCCTCGAATGCGGCGCCGACGACTACGTGATCAAACCCCTCAACCCACGCGAGCTGGTGTCCCGGGCGAAAAACCTGATACGCCGGGTTCGCCACGCGCAGGCGCCCCAGCCGGTGGCGGCCATTGCAAAACCGGTCAAGCAATTCGCCGACTGGGCGCTGGACACCGATCGCCGACGGCTGATCGACGCCACTGGCAGCGAAACCCTGCTGACCCACGGCGAATACCAGCTGCTCAGCGTGTTCCTGCGCAACAGCGGCCATACCTTGAGCCGCGATCAGTTGATGGACCAGATCCGCAACCGCGAGTGGGTGCCCAATGATCGTTCCATCGACGTGTTGGTCGGACGTTTGCGGCGCAAGTTGCACGACGACCCGGCCGAGCCGCAGTTGATCATTACCATCCACGGTGCCGGTTACCTGTTCACCGCCAGCGTAGCGGCCTGACTCTTATGTGGCGGCTGTTTGCGCTGCTGCTGGGGGTGGTCGCCCACAGCACAATGGCGGCGGAAAAGATTCGCTATTGCGACTATCCGGTCTACCCGCCGATCTCCTGGAGTGACGGCAAGCAGGTGCGCGGCCTGGCCCCGAGCGTGGTGAAAAACCTCTTCGAGAAACTCGGCTATGAAGTCGACATCATCGTGCTCGGCAACTGGAAGCGCTGCCTGCTCGACGCCGCTGAAGGCCGGGTCGATGTGGTGTTGGCCTACAACACCGCACAACGCGAGCAGAGCATGATGTTTTCCACGGTGCCGGTGTTGCGTGAAGAGGTCGCACTGTTCATCAACCGCCAGCGTCCGGTGAAATTCGAGCGTCTGGAGGACCTGGCCCATTACCGTGGCGGGCTGCTGTTCGGTGAAAGTTATGGCGTGGAATTCGACCGCTTGGTCGCCCAGCACCAAAACATCGAGTGGGTCTCTGACAGCCGCCAGAACTTCGGAAAACTGATTCGCGGGCGCATCGACTTCATCACCTCGGAGCGACGCACCGGCGAGCTTTACGTCGAGAACCTGCCGGGCGCACAAGACATCGTCGCCTTGCCGACCTCCTTGAGCGTTGACTACCTGCGGATTGCGGTATCACGCCGTTCACCACTGGCCAGCCGCATGCCGGACATCGATGCGCAACTCAAACGCATGGTCGATACCGGGGAAATCGAGCGTTTGCTCGACGAAAGCGAAGTCACGTACCGCGACATGATCAACCTGCCGGCGAATTCGAAATGATCGGCGCACGGCCCGGGGGGCTGTTGCGGCGTCTGCTGTTGTTCATTCTGTTGTTCAGCCTGTGCTTCACCGTCCTGGCGAGCACCGTGCAGTTGTACTTCGAATACCGCCGCGAGATGCGCGAGATCGATTCGCGCATGGAGCTGATTCGCGCCGGGTATCTGGCCAGTCTGGAGCGCAGTCTCTGGGACTTGAACCAGGAACAATTGAATGTGCAGTTACGCGGCCTGGTGGATTTTTCCGACGTGGCACGGGTGCATCTGATCAGCCCTGATTTCGATCTGCTGCATGGCAACGCGGAGCCGATAGGGCCGTTGCGCATTGAGCGTTTTCAATTGGACTATCAACCGCCGTCCGGGCCGTTGCGGCATCTGGGCCAGTTGGAGGTCAGCACCGATCTGGGCGCCGTGCACCAGCGTTTGTATGCCACCGGTTTGACCAGCCTGTTATGGATGAGCGTGTTCTTATGCGGGCTGGCGGTGGCGCTGTCGGGGCTGTTTTACCGCTTGGTCACGCGGCACCTGCAAGTCATGGCCGAATTCGCCCGGCGCGTTGCCGCCGGTGACTGGCACGACCCCTTGCAGCTGGACAAGCGCCGTGGCGCCGACGAGGACGAAATCGACACCGTGGCCCATGCGCTGGACGACATGCGCCGGGCAATCCTCAGTGACATTGACCGCCGGGAAACCGATCGACTGGCCCTGCAAGACAACCGCGATGAACTGCTGCGAAGGGTCGAGCGCCGCACCGCCAGCCTGATGCGTGCCAAGGATGAAGCCGAAGCGGCCAACCTTGCGAAATCACGGTTCCTGGCGACCATGAGCCACGAACTGCGCACGCCGCTCAACGGCATCCTTGGCATGGCCGAATTGCTGCGTGACGCCCACTTGGATGAGCGCAACGGCAAACGTCTGGATGCGTTGTACAAGGCGGGCGAAGGGTTGTTGTCGATTCTCAATGAAGTGCTGTATTTCGCTCGATTGGAGGAGGGCGTCAGCCACCCGGAACCGGTCGACTTTTCCCTCCAGCGGTTGCTCGACGAGGTGCTGACGCTGTTGGAACCGCGCGCGCTGAGCAACGACACGACGCTGCACTGCCGGATGGATCCGCAAGTCGCTGGTCGCCACCGCGGCGCCGAACAATTCTTGCGTCAGGTATTGAGCAACTTGCTGGCCAACGCGATCAAGTTCACCGAAGGTGGAGAGGTCAGAGTCGAGGTCGTGCTGCTGGCTCCCAACCCGCAACAGACCGGGCAACGGCTGCGCCTGAGCGTGACGGACAACGGCATCGGCATTGCGCCGGCGGTGCAGGATAAGATTTTCGAGCGCTTCACGCAGGCCAGCGAGGAGGTGGCGCAACGCTTCGGCGGAACCGGTCTCGGATTGGCCATTTGCAAACATCTGGTGGAGCAGTTGGGCGGGCAGATCGGTGTTGAAAGCCAGGTCGGGCAGGGCAGCTGTTTCTGGTTTGAAGTGACGTTGCAACCGTCGACCGGCACCACCGAGGTGGCGTCAAGCAGCGAACCCGGCAGGTCGCTGAAGATTCTGGTGGTCGAGGACGTGGCGCTGAACCGTGAAGTGGTCAGCGGCTTGCTGCAACGGGACGGGCATCAGGTCTGGCTCGCCGAAGACGGCGAGCAGGCGCTGATGCAATGCGCCGGGCAGACGTTCGATTTGATCCTGCTCGACGTGCACCTGCCGGGCATCAGTGGCGTCGAGTTGTGCACATTGATTCGCGGCACCGAAGGCCCGAACCGCCAATGCCGAATCTTCGCCCTGACCGCCAGTGTGCAACCGGCGCTGGTGCGCGGTTATCTGGATGCCGGGATGGACGGCATTCTCGCCAAACCTCTGAAGCTCGACAATCTGCGTCAGGCCCTGGCCGGGCATTCACCAATACCCACGCCGCAGCCTGTTGACGAGGCAATGGATTGGCCGTTGCTGGACACCCACCGCACCTTGCTCGGTGAACAGAAACTCCAGGGATTGCTGGCGGTGTTGCGCGATTCGATCAGCCAGCATCGCGAAGCGCTCACGGAAGCGATCGAGGCCGACGATTGCACCGAAGTCGCTCACCTGGCGCATCGCCTGGCCGGCAGCAGCGACTCATTGGGCTTTCGTGCATTGGCCACTGTGCTGCGCGCGCTGGAAGAGGCTGCGCTGGTCAACGACGAATCAAGGTTGCGGATATTGGCACCGCAGGTTCACGCGCACTTGCAGCATTCGCAACAGACGCTGACCGACCTGCTGCACCCCTGACATACAAGTTCGTTACGACTTTTTACAACTTCGAGCGTTAAGGTCAACGGGAGCTTACATGGCCTTCCAATAATCGAGATAACCGCCACAGCGCGGTCTTCGAAGCTTATTGGAGATAATAATAATGAACCGCCGTAAAGCTGATCCCTCCTCGCGCCACGCGCACCTTGCTGATGGGGTGCGGACATGAGCGAATCTATCGAACGTAATGGCATCCACCTGACCCGCGCTTTAAAAAGCCGACACATTTTCATGTTGTCACTGGGGGGCGTGATCGGCACGGGGTTGTTTATGGGCTCCGGAGTGACGATCAATCAGGGCGGGCCGGTGGGGGCGATTCTCGCTTACCTGGTCGCCGGTTTCCTGATGTACCTGGTGATGGTGTGCCTGGGCGAATTGTCCGTGCAAATGCCGGTGTCCGGCTCGTTTCAAACCCACGCGACCAAGTTCATCGGGCCGGCTACCGGATTCATGATCGGCTGGGTGTACTGGATGAGTTGGGCGACCACCGTGGGCCTGGAGTTCACGGCGGCAGGCATGCTGATGGAACGCTGGTTTCCAACCATTCCGATCTGGTACTGGTCGGCGCTGTTCGTGGTGGTGCTGTTCGGCCTGAATGCGTTGGCCACACGCGCTTTTGGTGAAGCGGAATACTGGTTTTCCGGGATCAAGGTCGCGGCGATCCTCGGGTTTATTGTGGTCGGCGTGCTGGTGATTTTCGGCGCGATCCCACTGACCAGCGGCGCACCGGCACCGATGATGACCAACCTGATCGGCGACTCGCTGTTCCCCAACGGTTTGTCGGCAGTGTTCGCAGTGATGATGACTGTGGTCTACGCCTTCCAGGGCTGCGAGATCATGGGCGTGGCCGCCGGCGAAACCGATCAGCCGGAAAAAAGCATCCCGCTTGCCGTGCGCAACGTGGTGTTTCGCGTGTTGATTTTCTATGTGCTGGCGATCGTGGTGCTGTCGGCAATCGTGCCGTGGCAGCAGGCCGGGTTGATGGAAAGTCCGTTCGTTCAAGTGTTCGACATGGTCGGCATTCCTTATGCGGCTGACTTGATGAACTTTGTGATTCTTACGGCGATTCTGTCGGTGGGTAACTCGGGCCTGTATGCCTCTACGCGTATTCTGTGGGCGATGTCCAAGACCGGCATGGCGCCGAAAAGCCTGTCGCCGTTGAGCAAGCGCGGCGTGCCGTTGCGGGCGCTGAGCATCACCTTGTGCTTCGCGCTGGTGTCGTTGATGACCAGCTTCGTCGCGGCGGACACGCTGTTCATGGTGTTGATGGCGGTGAGCGGTATGTCGGGCACGGTGACCTGGATCGTGATCGCGCTGGCGCAGTACAAATTCCGCAAGGCTTACCTGCGCGATGGCGGCAAGCTCAGCGACTTGAAATACCGCGCGCCGTGGTTCCCGCTGTTGCCGCTGACATGCATTGCGTTGTGCTGTTCGCTGTTCGTGTTCCTGGCATTGGATGAAACGCAGCGCCCTTCGCTGTATTGGGGCTTCGGGTTTATCGCGGTGTGCTACGCCGCGTACTTCCTGACTCAACGCAAGCGCCAGGCGGTGCTGGCACCGAGCTTGCCGACGGCGTAGCGGTACACGCCAAGACAAAACCCCATGGGAGCAAGCCGTGGCGAGAGGATCAATCCCCTCGCCACAGCTCGCTCCCATCGTTGTTTTTGGCGGGTTACGCGCTGTAGGCAGTTGTTCAAAGTTGTAACAGCGCAGTCGTTGCATGGCTGGATGTCAGAACTTAAACCAACAAAATCAACTACTTACTAAGTAAGCGCAGCTGTTACAGACCATTTTTCAGCCAATTGCCGTCTTGCTGAACACTCGTTTAGTATGGCCCTAAGTCGCACCACCTCACGCCAAACACAATAATTCGAGGATTCGCATGACTACTCACATTTCTCTGCTGTGCCAAGTAAAAGCCGGCGTGGCCTGGATCACCCTCGATCGCCCCGATCAGCGTAATGCGCTGGACATTCCGACCCTGAAAAACCTGCACGCCGTGCTCGATGAGTTCAACGCCGATCCCTCCGTTCGGGTCGTGGTGCTGACCGGCAGCGGCCGCAGTTTCTGCTCCGGCGCGGATCTCGCCGAGTGGGCCGATGCCGAAGCCCGTGGCGCCCTCGAAAGCTACGGCTGGACCGAAACCGCCCATGCATTGATGAGCCGTTTGTACAGCCTGGAAAAACCGACCATCGCCGCCATCAACGGCACCGCCGTCGGCGCCGGGATGGACCTGACGCTGTGCTGCGACCTGCGCATCGCCGCGCAATCGGCGCGCTTCAAGGCCGGCTACACCAGCATGGCCTACTCGCCGGACGCCGGTGCCAGCTGGCATCTGCCGCGCCTGATCGGCACTGAACAAGCCAAGCGCCTGCTGTTCCTCGACGAGTTGTGGGGCGCCGACCGTGCCTTGGCCGCCGGTCTCGTCGGCGAAGTCTGCGCCGATGAACAACTGCACGACGTGACCACCGAATTGGCCACGCGCCTGGCCAACGGTCCGACGTTCGCTTTCGCCCAGACCAAAAAACTCATGCGCGAAGGCGCCCAGCGCAGCCTGCCGGAGCAACTGCAAGCCGAGCTCGCCGCCGGCCTGCTTTGCGGTCGCAGCAAAGACGGCGCCGAAGCCTTGCGCGCCGCCATCGAAAAACGCCCGGCACACTTCAGCGGCCAATAGGCCCGATGACTGGCCTCGTACACCTACTCAGCACATGAACAACAGGTAGCCCCATGAATTTCCAACTGACCCAAGAACAAGACATGTTGGTGGACGCGGTACGCAGCTTTGTCGCCAAGGAACTGCTGCCTCATGAGGAAGCGGTCGACCGCGCCGACGAAGTCTCCCCGGAGCTGGCGGCACAGATCCGTGGCAAGGCGATTGCGGCAGGTTTCTATGCCTTCAACATGCCCGAAGAAGTGGGCGGTGGCGGCCTCGATTACCTGTCCCAGGCGCTGATCGAGCGTGAACTGTCCAAGGTTTCGTGGGCGCTGCATGTGTTTGTCGCGCGGCCGTCGAAAATCCTCATGGCTTGCACCGGCGAGCAGATCAACGACTACCTGCTGCCGTGCATCCAGGGCGAGAAAATCGATTGCTTCGCGCTGACCGAGCCGGGTGCCGGTTCCGACGCCAACGCGATCAAGACCCGTGCCGTGCGCGACGGCGATGACTTCATTCTCAACGGCAGCAAGCACTTCATCAGCCACGCCGGTCACGCCGATTTCGCCATCGTTTTCGCGGTCACCGACACCTACGAACACAACGGCAAACAGCGCAACGCCGTGACGTCGTTCCTGGTCGACCGCGACACGCCGGGCATGACCATTCGCCGGGGTCCCAAGTGCGTGAGCAACCGCGGTTATCACACCTTTGAAATGTTCTTTGACGACTGCCGCGTCCCCGCCAATAAAGTGCTGGGGGAAGTCGGCAAGGGCTGGGACGTGGCCAACGCCTGGCTCACGGCCGGACGGGTGATGGTCGCCGCCAACTGCGTCGGCCAGGCGCAACGCGCGCTCGACGTGTCGCTGCAATGGGCCGCCGACCGCAAGCAGTTCGGCCAGCCGATCGGCACCTATCAGGGCATCTCGTTCAAGCTCGCCGACATGGTCACGCAGATCCGTGCTGCCGAACTGCTGACCTTGCACACCGCCTGGAAAATGGACCAGGGCACCATGACCGACGGCGAGGCCGGCATGGCCAAGTTGTTTGCCAGTGAAGTGCTCGGCAAGGTCGCCGATGAGGCGGTGCAGATCTTTGGCGGCATGGGCCTGATGGACGAATGCCCGGTGGAACGCATCTGGCGCAACGCGCGGATCGAGCGCGTCTGGGAAGGCACCTCGGAAATCCAGCGCCACATCATTTCCCGCGAATTGCTGCGGCCACTGTTGCGCTGACCGGTCCGGAGAATGGCTATGTCGCAAACGATTCGTGACAACCTCAAACGCATGCTCGCACCGCGCCACCTGGCGTTTATCGGTGGCCGCAGCATGGCCCGCGCGCTCAAGCGCTGCGCCGACGGCGGTTACCTTGGAGAGATGTGGCTGGTCAATCCGCAGCACGACAGCCTTGAAGGCGTGCCGTGTGTGCGCAGTATTGCCGAACTGCCGTGCGGCCCGGACGCGGTGTTCATCGCGACCAACCGCGAGCTGACCCTGACCTGCGTTGCCGAACTGGCCGCCAAGGGCGCAGGCGGGGCGATCTGCTACGCCTCCGGGTTCGCCGAAACCGGTGCCGAGGGCCAGGCCTTGCAGCAACAATTGCTCAAAGCCGCCGGCCACATGGCCTTGCTCGGCCCCAACTGTTACGGCCTGCTCGACTATTTGCACAGCTCCGCGCTGTGGCCGGTGGCCCATGGCGGAAAACCGGTGGAGAAGGGCGTCGCCGTCCTGACCCAAAGCGGTAACTTTGCCTACAACCTGTCCATGAGTGACCGCTCGCTACCAGTGGCCTACATGGCGTCGGTCGGCAATCAGGCGCAACTGGGCATCGCCGAATTGATGGACGTGTTGCTCGATGAGCCGCGCGTCACCGCCATCGGCTTGCACCTCGAAGGCCTGAAAAACGTCCCGGGTTTCGCCCGCGCGGCGCACAAGGCATTGGAGAAGGGCATTCCGATCATCGCCTTGAAAACCGGCGTGTCGCAGATCGGTGCCGAGCTGGCGCTGAGTCACACAAGCTCCCTGTCCGGTTCCGATGCGCTGTACGACAGTCTGTTTGCGCGCCTCGGCGTGATCCGCGTCAGCGGCCCGGTGAGTTTCGTCGAAACCTTGAAAGCGGCGGCGTGCGGCAAGTTGCCGGCGGGCAACAGCCTGATCGCACTGGCCTGTTCGGGAGGCGATGCCGGGCTGATTGCCGACTACGCCGAGCGCAACGAGCTGAGCTTGCCGAAACTCGACGAAGGTCAGCGCGATGAGCTGGCGCAAGTGCTGCCGAGCTACGCCAATCTGGTCAATCCGCTGGATTTCACCACGGCGATCTGGGGCGACGGCGAAGCCTTGAACCACATGCTCGACAGCGCCCTGCGCACCGAAGCCGATGCGGCGATGCTGGTGCTCGATTACCCGGCCGAATTTACCGGCGAACGCAAGGAATGCGACCTGCTGCTGGAGCTGTTCTGTGCAGCGCTGATCCGTCACGGCAAGACCGGTTTTGTCACCTCGGCTTTCCCGGAATTGCTGCCGGCCCACGCTCGCGAACGTCTGCATACCCAAGGCGTGGCGGCGTTGCAAGGCGTCGAAGACGGGCTGGCCGCGTGGGGTCGGATTGCTGGCTATCAACGCAACCGTCAGGCGCTGCTGGCGCTCGGTGAATCAGTGCTGGTGCCGCACTGCCCTCAGGCGCTGGAAGGCGAAGGTCGCTTGCTCAATGAATGGGATTCGAAAAAAGCGTTGCGCGCCTTCGGTCTGCAGACGCCCAACGGCGTGTTGAGCTCACCGGACGAGGCGTTGAGCGACGCCAACGCGCTGGGTTATCCGTTGGTATTGAAAGCGGTCAGCTCCCAACTGCCGCACAAAACCGAAGCCGGCGCCGTGGCGTTGAACCTCAAGGACGGCGCCGCTCTGAACGCTGCCCTGGAAAAAATGCGCGCCAGCCTCGTCGATTACGCGCCGCACGTGCCGTTCGATCAGGTGCTGCTGGAGCCCATGGCCAAGCCGCCGTTGGCCGAGCTGATCGTCGGCATCAAACGCGAAAACGACTTCGGCCTGGCCTTGGTCATCGGCGCGGGCGGAATTCTGGTGGAGTTGCTCAAGGACAGTCGCAGCCTGTTGCTGCCCACCACCGATGGCGCCATTCGCCAAGCGTTGCTCGGCCTGCGCAGTGCCGCGTTGCTGCAAGGTTTTCGCGGTCGCCAAGTGGCGGATCTGGACGCGCTGGTGGCGGCGATTCGAGCGGTGGCCGATTACGCCTGCGAGAACGCCGGGCAGTTACTGGAACTTGATGTGAACCCATTGTTGGTCGGTGCCGATGGCACGACTGCGGTCGATGCGTTGATTCGCCTCGGCCACGAGTGAGGACGTGAATATGCAAAGCACAACATTGACCGGCGGCCAGGCCCTGGTCCGCCTGCTGGCCAACTACGGCGTCGACACCGTGTTCGGCATCCCCGGCGTACACACGCTGGAGTTGTACCGTGGCCTGCCCGGCAGCGGCATTCGCCATGTGCTGACGCGCCATGAGCAAGGCGCCAGTTTCATGGCCGACGGCTACGCCCGAGTCAGCGGAAAACCGGGTGTGTGCTTCATCATCACCGGGCCGGGCGTGACCAATGCCGCGACCGGCATCGGCCAGGCCTATGCCGACTCGATTCCGATGCTGGTGATATCCAGCGTCAACCACACCGCCAGCCTCGGCAAAGGCTGGGGGTGCCTGCACGAAACCCAGGACCAGCGCGCAATTACCGCGCCGATCACGGCGTTCTCGGCGGTGGCGCTCAGCGCCGAGGACCTGCCTGAACTGATCGCCCGTGCCTACGCGGTGTTTGACAGTGAACGTCCGCGCCCGGTGCACATTTCCGTGCCGCTCGACGTGCTGTCGGCAAAGGTCAGCCGCGACTGGAGCAATGAAGTGGTGCGTCGCCCGAGCCGTGGCGTACCGGCCGCTACGGCGCTGGATCAGGCCGTGGCCAAACTGCAAAGCGCCAAACGGCCGATGATCATCGCCGGCGGTGGCGCATTGAATGCGCAGCAGCAAGTGCATGAACTCAGCACCCGACTCGCCGCGCCGCTGTTTACCAGCGTGGCCGGCAAAGGCCTGTTGCCGCCGGATGCACCCCTCAATGCCGGCTCGACCCTGTGCGTCGAGCCGGGCTGGCAACTCATCGCCGAGGCGGACGTGGTGCTGGCCGTTGGCACCGAAATGGCCGACACCGATTTCTGGCGCGAGCGTCTGCCGCTGAATGCCGAGCTGCTGCGCGTGGACATCGACCCGCGCAAGTTCAACGATTTCTACCCGTGCGCGGTGGCGCTGCAAGGCGATGCGCAACACACCCTCGCCGCGTTGCTGGAACGTCTGTCGCCCGCCAACCGCGATGCCAGTGCAGCGATCGCGTCCGTCGCAGCGCTGCGTGAAGCGGTGCAAAACAGCCACGGTCCCTTGCAGTCGATCCATCAAGCGATACTCGAACGTATCGCTGCGGAGCTGCCGGACGATGCCTTCATCAGCACCGACATGACCCAACTGGCCTACACCGGCAACTACGCCTTCAACAGCCTGACACCACGCAGCTGGTTGCATCCGACCGGCTACGGCACGCTGGGTTATGGCTTGCCGGCGGGCATCGGCGCCAAGTTCGGCGCGCCGCAGCGGCCGGGTCTGGTGCTGGTTGGCGACGGCGGTTTTCTCTACACCGCGCAAGAACTGGCCACCGCCGTCGAAGAGCTGGACAGCCCGCTGGTGGTGTTGCTCTGGAACAACGACGCGCTGGGGCAAATCCGCGACGACATGATCGGGCTGGATATCGAGCCGATTGGCGTGCTGCCGCGCAACCCGGACTTTGCCGCCCTTGCCCGTGCGTTCGGTTGCACGGTGAGCGAGCCGCAAAGCCTGGCCGAGTTGCAAACCGACTTGCGCCACGGCTTCAAGCGCAACGGCGTGACCTTGATCGAACTCAAGCACGCGTGCGCGCAGTGACTCCAATTTTGTAAAAAGGATACCGCCATGCGCTTTTCCGATCTGACTCAACGCATCGCCGGTGACGGCGCTGCCGCCTGGGACATTCACTACCGCGCTTTGGCGCTGAAAGAGCAGGGCGAAGACATTCTGCTGCTGTCAGTCGGCGACCCGGATTTCGACACCCCGGTGCCGATTGTGCAGGCGGCCATCGACAGCCTGTTGTCCGGCAACACCCACTACGCCGACGTGCGTGGCAAACGCGCACTGCGTGAAAGCATCGCCCGGCATTACGCCAAACGCAGTGGCCAGCACGTTTCGGCGGAGCAGGTCACCGTGCTCGCCGGGGCGCAATGCGCGTTGTTCTGCGTGGCGCAGTGCGTACTGAATCCGGGCGACGAAGTGCTCGTCGCCGAGCCGATGTACGTCACTTATGAAGCCGTGTTCGGTGCCTGCGGTGCGGTGGTGATTCCGGTGCCGGTGCGTTCCGAAAACGGGTTTCGGGTGTTGCCCGAAGACGTCGCCACCCGCATCACGCCGCGTACCCGGGCGCTGGCACTGAACAGTCCACACAACCCGTCCGGCGCCAGTTTGTCGCGCAGCACTTGGCAGGCGCTTGCAGATTTATGCATCACCCACGACCTGTGGCTGATTTCCGATGAGGTCTACAGCGAGTTGCTGTTCGACGGCGAACACATCAGTCCGGCGAGTTTGCCGGGCATGGCCGAGCGCACCGCGACACTCAACAGCCTGTCGAAATCCCACGCCATGACCGGCTGGCGCATCGGCTGGTCAATCGCGCCACCGGCGCTGGCCGAGCACCTGGAAAACCTCGCACTGTGCATGCTCTACGGTTTGCCGGACTTCGTGCAGGACGCCGCCGTCGTCGCGCTGGAAAGCAACTTGCCGGAACTGGACACGATGCGCGAAGCCTATCGCCAACGCCGCGATCTGGTCTGCGAATGCCTGGCCGACTGCCCCGGCGTGCGGGCCTTGAAACCCGATGGCGGAATGTTCGTGATGGTCGATATCCGCGACACCGGGCTCAGCGCCCAAGCGTTTGCCGACCGCTTGCTCGACCGTCATGGCGTGTCGGTGCTGGCCGGTGAAGCCTTCGGTCCGAGCGCAGCCGGGCATATTCGCCTGGGCCTGGTGCTGGGCGCAGAACCCTTGCGTGACGCCTGCCAGCGAATCACCCGTTGCGCCACTGAACTGATGGAAGCCCATGTCTATGCATAACCACAAGACGCTGTTTATCGATGGCCGCTGGCAGACCCCGTCGGGGCAGGGCATCGCCGAGGTCATCAATCCGGCCACTGAAGAGGTCGCAGGTTCGGTGCCGCTGGGCGATGAGCGCGATGTCGACAACGCGGTGGCTGCGGCGCGCCGGGCCTTCGGTCCATGGTCGCGGACGCCGTCGAGTGTTCGCGCCGGTTACCTGCGTGCCCTCGCCGACCAGTTAAGTGCCCGGGCCGATGAAATGGCTGCGGTCATCACCACCGAGTTGGGGATGCCGGTGCAATGGTGCCGTTCGGTGCAGGTCGACGGCCCCATCATCGGCCTGGAGCAATACGTCGAACTCGCCGGCTTGATGGATGAAGTGCGCGAGGTCGGTAATTCGCTGGTCATCCGCGAGGCGGTCGGTGTGTGCGCCTTCATCAACCCGTGGAACTACCCGCTGCATCAACTGATCGGCAAGCTCGCGCCGGCTTTGGCCACCGGTTGCACCGTGGTGGTCAAGCCGAGTCAGGAAACGCCGTTGCATGCCTTTTTGCTGGCGCAGATGATCGAAGCGATCGGCTTGCCGGCCGGCGTATTCAATCTGGTCAGCGGACCAGGATCGAAAGTCGGCGAAGCGCTGGCCAAGCACCCGGACGTGGACATGGTGTCGTTCACCGGCTCCACCGGCGCCGGGGTTCGCGTGGCACAAGCGGCGGCGCCTTCGGTGAAGCGCGTGTGCCTGGAACTGGGCGGCAAGTCGCCGCTGTTGGTTGCCGAGGATGCCGATCTGGCTGCCGCCGTGCGCTACGGCGTGCAGGACGTGATGATCAACTCGGGGCAGACCTGCACCGCGTTGACCCGCATGTTGCTCCCCGCCAGTCGTTACGCCGAGGCCGTGGAGCTGGCAATTGCCGAAACCCAAAGTCTGCGTATGGGCGATCCGCTGGACCCGCAGAGTTTCCTCGGGCCGATGTGCTCGGCGGCGCAGCGTCGCACCGTGCATGACTACATTCAGGCCGGACAACAAGAAGGCGCGCGGCTGGTTTTCGGCGGCGAAACAGCGCAAGCGTTTGAACGCGGTTACTACGTCAGTCCAACGCTGTTCGCCGATGTCGATAACCGCATGCGCATCGCCCAGGAAGAAATCTTCGGCCCGGTGCTGTGCCTGATTCCCTACACCGATGAAGCGCAAGGGATTCAGATCGCCAACGATTCGCCGTTTGGCTTGTCCAGCGGTGTCTGGGCCGGCAGCACCGAACGCGCCTTGCAACTCGGGCGTCAGTTGCGTGCCGGGCAATGCTTTCTCAACGGCGCGGCGTTCAATTATCAGGCGCCGTTCGGCGGCTACAAACAGTCAGGCAATGGCCGGGAATGGGGAGAAGAAGGGCTCAATGAATTTGTGGAAGTGAAGGCGATCCAGGTGTGACCGTTGACGATTCAAACGATCTGCGCACGGTTATCGCCCACCCATAAAACCTGTAAACGTTTAGGAAATTGCCATGAAAGTCTTGATTGTCCACGCTCACCCGGAGCCGAAATCCTTTACCGCCGCCCTGCGTGACCAGGCGGTGTCAACGCTTGAGGCTCAGGGGCATGAGGTCCGGGTCAGCGACCTGTACGCGATGAACTGGAACCCGGTGGCCAGTGCCGATGACTTTTCCTCGCGGGAGAACCCCGAGTACCTGGTGTACGCGCTGGAGCAACGGCTGGGGGTGAAGAACCAGTCGCTGGCGCCGGACATCCAGCAAGAACTCGACAAACTGCTATGGGCTGACTTGCTGATCCTGAACTTCCCGATTTTCTGGTTCTCCGCCCCGGCGATGCTCAAGGGCTGGATTGATCGGGTGTTGGTGTCGGGTATCTGCTACGGCGGCAAACGTTTTTACGACCAGGGCGGATTGAGCGGCAAGAAGGCGCTGGTTACCGTCACCCTGGGCGGCCGTGAGCATATGTTCGGTGATGGCGCGATTCATGGTCCGCTGGAGGATATGTTGCGGCCGATCCTGCGCGGCACGCTGGCCTATGTCGGGTTTGACGTGCTGGAGCCGTTCGTGGCCTGGCATGTGCCGTACATCAGTGACGAAGCACGCAAAGATTTCCTGCAGAGTTATCAGCAGCGTCTGGAGCATCTGAGTGATGACCGGCCGATGCAGTTTCCGCGCTTGTCACAGTTTGATGAGGCGTTGTATCCGTTGCCTGGTTGAAAGGGGCTTTTGGCGGGGGCTTGAGGATGTGTTTTCCGGCCCCATCGCGAGCAGGCTCGCTCTTACAGAGGGTTTGTGTACGCCACAGATCTCCTGTGGGAGCGAGCCTGCTCGCGAAGGAGTCAGCGAGTTCAACCCCGAAAAACGAAATATGCCGAAGCTGCTCCCGATCACTGAACAGGTTCGGCAGAGGTGATCGGGTTTAAATCTCCTTCACCGGCGTTTCACCCTCAACCCCTTTGATCAACCCGATGGCATGCAGGCAATCCGCCTTGTTCACATACGACTCGCCACTGGCGATCGTCTCGTGGTTCCCCGCCCTCAAGCGCCAGCGCCATTGTCCTTTGCCGGTGCTCGGCGTGCCCTTGGATTGCCTGTAAATCTCGAAATACATTCTGCTCGCTCCATGCGATGGGTCATCGCGACAACCTGTGTGTCGCATCGGGGGCAAGCCTAGCGGAGCTGGGTTTTTTGGCCATCAGGCATTTGTTTCCAGGCATTTGAAAATATTTCAGCCCGCGCTACCGGGTCGGTGTGGATGGCCAAAACCCCCGCAGTTTCGCCCTTGCATCACCTCCCTCGGTCCTGCTTAATACGACACGGCTCATGGCGTCGAGCAGCTGTCGACGACCTCGGATTGTAGAAAAATCACTATAAAAAAAGAGCAATCAATTGACTCATCAGCACGGAACGCAACTGACCGGGCATGTGCAGCTTTCGCTCGTGATACCGGTTTTCAATGAGGCGGCGACCATTGATTTGTTCATCGCGCGGATCACTGACGTCTTCAAGGATGAAACGCTGATCGGTCTGGAAATGGTGTTCGTCAACGACGGCAGCACCGACACCACGCTCGACCTGCTGCTGGAGCGCCAACAGACCGATTCGCGCCTGCGCATCGTCGATCTGAGCCGCAATTTCGGCAAGGAAGCGGCCCTGACCGCCGGCTTGCAGACCGCCACCGGCCAGGTGGTGGTGCCGATCGACGTCGATTTGCAGGACCCGCCTGAAGTGATCCTCGAGATGATCGCCCTTTGGCGTGAAGGCTATGAAGTGGTGCTGGGTCATCGTGTGAGCCGCAAGACCGACTCCTGGGCCAAGCAAACCTCGGCCAACTGGTTTTATCGCCTGCACAACAAAATCGCTGAGCAACATCTGCCGGAAAACGTCGGCGATTTTCGGCTGATGGACCGTTGTGTGGTGGATGCCCTGCAAACCCTGCCCGAGTCCCGGCGCTTCATGAAAGGCCTGTTTGCCTGGGTCGGGTTTCGCACGACGCATGTGAACTACGAGCGCCTTGAACGGGTGGCGGGGGCGAGCAAGTTCAACGGCTGGCGGTTGTGGAACTTCGCGCTGGAAGGCATCACCAGTTTCAGCACCGAACCGCTGCGCATCTGGACGTATCTGGGGCTGTTCGTCTCGCTGATCTCGTTCTCGTTTGCCATTTTCATCATCTTGCGAACCTTGATCTCCGGTGTCGATTTGCCGGGTTATGCGTCGCTGATGGTCGCCGTCACGTTTCTGGGCGGCCTGCAATTGATCGGCATCGGCGTGCTGGGTGAATACCTGGGCCGCACGTATATCGAGTCAAAACGCCGCCCGGTGTATCTGGTGCGGCGCGTCTACGACCCGAAGGACTGAACCATGGATCTCAAGGAAACCGACATCCTCGGTTCGAGCATCGACCAGCACTGGTATTACGCCTCCAAAGCGGCGGCCACCACGCGAATGCTGGGTAACACGCCGGTCACAAGGATTCTCGACGTAGGCGCAGGCTCCGGATTCTTTTCCCACCATTTGCTGAGGCATTCGGCGGCCCGTGAAGCCTGGTGCGTCGACATCAGTTACGACCAGGATTCGGACGCCACCACCGCCGGTAAACCGGTGCATTACCGTCGCGGCATCGACTCGGTGGATGCCGATCTGGTGCTGCTGATGGATGTGCTGGAACATGTCGATGACGACGTGGGGTTGCTCAAGGCTTACGTCGATAAAGTCCCCTCCGGCAGCCGTTTCCTGATGACGGTGCCAGCGTTCCAGTTTCTCTGGAGCGGGCACGATGACTTCCTGGAACACAAGCGCCGCTACACCTTGGCGCAGCTGGAAACGGTGGCCCGGGACGCCGGTTTGAACGTGAAACAGGGGGCTTACTACTTCGGCCTGGTGTTCCCGATTGCTGCGACCCTGCGCTTGTTGCCCAAGGGCGCACAACCGTCGCCACCACGCTCGCAACTCAAGCAGCACCACCCACTGGTGAATACGGTTTTGAAGATGCTGTGCAGCGTCGAACTGCCCTTCATGGGCGCGAATCGTCTGGCCGGATTGACCGTGTTTGTCCTGGCGCAGAAGCCGTGACGTCAGCCGAAAAATCCGCCCTGATCCAGCGAGGCCTGCGTTTTGCCGTGACCGGGTTGTTCGTCACGGCCCTGCATGCGCTGGTCGCCGTGTTGTTCATCCATTACGTGCTGCCTCTACCACCCTTGGCCAACGGCGCGGCGTTTGCCGTGGCGACCGTGGTGTCTTACCTGATCAATACCACGTGGAGCTTTTCCGCCCGTTTGCACGGCAAAACGCTGCTGCGCTTCATGATGGTTTCAGCTGCCGGATTCCTGCTGGCGATGCTGGTGGCCTGGGCTGCGCAAATGGCCGGGCTGCATTATTTGCTGGGGATTGGCGCGGTGGCGCTGACTCTTCCGGCCTTCACCTTTGTATTGCATAACTTCTGGACGTATCGATGAAGGATTTCGCTAGACGCCTGCCACTCAACCTCTTGCCGCTGTTGATCGGTGTTGTGGCCTTTTTCCTCATCATCGGGCCACGGGCGCTGAACCCGCAAAACATTGCGTGGCTGGGCAATGGCGATCCGGCGACCCATTACCTGGGATGGGCTTTTTTCCGGCAGTCGCCGTGGACTTTTCCCATAGGGCTCAATCCTTCCTATGGAATGGAATTGGGCAATGGCATCATTTTCTCTGATTCCAATCCGCTGCTGGCCTTCCTGTTCAAACCGTTCGCCTCGCTGTTGCCGATGCCTTTTCAGTATTTTGGTCTCTGGCTCCTGACCTGCTTCGTCCTGCAGGCGTGGTTCGCCTGGAAACTGGTCGGGCTAATTTCTTCGCACGTCGGTGTACGGGCCGTGAGTACGGCGTTATTCCTTTTCGTTCCGCCGATGCTCATGCGCATGCCCTTTCATTTGTCCCTGGGTGGTCATTTTCTTGTTTTGGCCTCGTTGTACCTGGGGCTGCATCCGCAACTGCAGCGTCGACGTCTGTGCTGGGGGGCGTTGCTGGCGGCGGCCGCGTTGGTTCATGCTTACTTTTTGGCGATGGTTGCAGTGATCTGGATGGCCAATCTCGCTACCGGTTGGTCCAGGAAAGAACTGACGCTACGGTCGGCGTTAATCGAATTCATTACGCTGTTTTCGTTGGTCAGTTTTTGCTGTTGGCAGGCGGGGTATTTTTCGGTGGGCGGCGACAGCGCGATATCCGATGGTTTTGGCATGTACGCCATGAACCTGCTGTCACTGTTCGACTCAGGGAACTGGTCCTATTTACTGAAGGATCTGCCCGGTGTTCAAGGGTTCGGTGACGGCGAAGGGTTTGTCTTTCTCGGACTTGGGCTGATCACGCTGGGCATCTGTGCCGTGGTCGGTTTACTTCAAGGTCATACCGGCTTCAGGCAACAACTGGGGCGGCGCCCCTTTATACTGTTGGCGCTGGTGGGGCTGACTGTTTTCGCGATATCAAACCATGTGGCCATGGGCTTGCTGGAGTTCACCTATCCGCTGCCGCCGGTGGTGATTTCCATCGTCAACATCTTCCGCGCCTCGGGCCGGATGTTTTGGCCGGTGTACTACGCGATTATCTTCGCCATCCTTTTCCTCGTGATTCGCGCCAATACACCCCGCACCGCTGTGAGCTTGCTGTCACTGGCGCTACTGATTCAGGTGCTGGACACTCACGCCGGCTGGATGGTGGTTCGCAAGCAATTGATGATTGAACCCGCTACGAAGTGGGCATCGCCCATGGTCGATCCATTCTGGGAAAGTGCCGCGGCCCATTACCGGAACATTCGCTGGATTGTTCCGCAGAATCTCTCCCCGCACTGGATGGCGGTGGCTGATTTTGCCGGCGCCCATGGCATGGCAACGAATGCGGTTTACCTTGGGCGAATGGACACTGCCAATTGGAAACGCGCCGACCGGGAGACGGCTGATGTAATGGCCTCCGGGAAGTATGATGCCGACACTTTGTATTTGCTGGATGAGCGTGCGCTGCTCCAGGCCGTAATGAACGTCGATACCTCAAAGGATCTGTTCACCCGGATTGATGGCTTCACTGTGTTGGCTCCGGGCTGGAAACAGTGCAGTGAGTGCCTGCAGGCGGCCCCGCAAATTAACCCGGTGGAGCTGGTTCCGTCCGTTGAACCCGGACAAAAAACGCCATTCAGCTACGGCAGCAAGGGCAGGGCGCTGCTGGCCAAGGGGTGGTCCGATTCCGAACTTTGGGGTACCTGGTCCGAAGGTGCCAGCGCTGAAGTCATGTTCCGGGCTCCGGCGCCCGTGCATTCCTTGCATCTGGAGACCACGGCGTTTTTACCTCCAGGTCAAGCGAGACAGGGGGTTGTCATCAATATCAACGGCCTGCCGGCATTGAATGCCCAACTTGAGCAGGCCGATGGCAACATTATCGATGTGCGCCTCACCGCCGAGATGCAACAACGGGTATCGAGTCAGGGCGTGTTGAGTCTGCAATTGCAGTTTGCCGACGCCGTCAGCCCGAAACAATTCGGGATAGGACAGGACGAGCGAAAACTCGCGCTCGGATTGAAGACCTTGACGGTCAATTGAAAGCCAACGCAAGTAGACGCCCCCGTCGCGCCTTTCTAAACTGCCCGCAGTGTTGGGGAACGGGGGCAAGGAATGAATCGCAACGAACTGCGCAAGGCTGACATCAACCTGATGGTGGTGTTCGAAACGTTGATGCTTGAGCGCAACGTCACGCGTGTGGCTGAGAAGCTGTTTCTCGGCCAGCCGACCATCAGTGCCGCGCTTAACCGATTGCGAACGATGTTCAACGATCCGCTGTTCATTCGTGTCGGCCATCGCATGGAACCGACCGCGCGGGCCGAGGAAATCATCCTGCACCTGTCGCCGGCGCTGGACTCGTTGTCAGTGGCCCTTAGCCTGACCCACGATTTTGATCCGGCCAGCAGCACCATGACCTTTCGCATCGGGCTGTCGGATGACGTCGAGTTCGGCCTGTTGCCGCCGCTGCTGCGCACCTTGCGCCAGGAAGCGCCGAAGGTGGTGTTCGTGGTTCAGCATGTCGATTACTGGCGCATTCCCGACTTGCTGGCCTCCGGTGATATCACGGTCGGCATCAGCCAGACCCGCGGCCTGCCAGCCAATGCCAAACGCAAGTTGTTGCGGCACATCCAGCCGAGCATTTTGCGCGCCGATGCCTCGGACACCCCGCTGACCCTCGATGAATATTGCGCACGACCGCACGTGCTGGTGTCGCACACGGCCAACGTCAGTGGCTACGCTGATGAATGGCTGGCGGAGATCGGCCGCACGCGCCAAGTCGTGCTGTCGGTGCCGCAGTACAGTTCGTTGCCGGCCTTGCTCGCCGGCACCGACCTGATCGCCAGCCTGCCGGATTACGCCGCCGAGGCGATGGCCGCCTCGGGTCAGTTATTCAAGGAAGCCTTTCCGTTCAAGACCCCGACACTGGACTTGTCCATGGTCTGGCTCAGCCATGTCGATACCGATCCGGCCGAACGCTGGTTGCGCACGCGGCTGGAGGCGTTCATGAGTGAGCGCCTTGAATCGCCGCTGTCCAAATGAGTCGGACGACGCTGTGTTATATGTAGGTCCTTTCTGCACACTACCAGGAGCCAGACCATGCCCCACCTGCACATGGAATACACCGCCAACCTGCCTGAGCTTAACGCCGACGTGGCGTTGATTCGGCTCAATAATGCCTTGGTGGCTTCCGGTCAGTTTGCTGCGGAGTTCGATATCAAGAGCCGTGCGGTGAAGGTCGAGACGTTCAAGATCGGCACGGCGATGGGGGAGCGGGCGTTTGTGCATGTGAAGCTGGCGCTGCTGAGCGGTCGCTCGCCGCAGATCAAAAAACAGTTGTCCGAGAGCCTGCTGACCGTGGTGCAGGAACTGTGTGAATGGCCGTCGGGGGTTGAAGTCCAGTTGTGCGTGGAGATCCTCGACATCGACCGGGAGTCCTACACCAAGACGGCCATCGGCCACTGAGTTTCAGGCCATTTCCTGCTCGGCGCAGGCTTTGATCACCTGCTCGCGCAGCCACGTGTTGGCGCTGTCCTGATCGACACTTTGACTCCACTGCATGTCCAGGGTGAAACCCGGCAAGCCGTTGGGCGCTTCGCAGTGATTGAAGATCGCCTCGTTGGCCAGCAATTGCTGGATCCGGCGGGGCAACGTCAGAATGAAGTCAGTGCCGGTGATCATTTTCAGCGCCGCGCTGTAGCTGTTGGAGCGCGCGATAATCTGCCGTTTGTGCGCCTGTCGCGCCAGCCAGCCATCGACCATGTTGGTGGTGGAGGTCCACGGTGTCGGAAACACATGCCGGCGTTCGACAAACGCCTTCAGGCTTAAACGGGGTTCCAGTGGCGTGGCGCGTTTGTCGAAGACGCAGACCAGATCATCTTCGAGCAACAACCGGGATTTGAGGTCGCTGTGGCTGCGATGAAGATGGGGGCCAAAACAAATCACCAGGTCGAGGCTGCCATCGCGCAGGTCTTCGGCGGGGATGTCGGTTTCGAACTTGTGCATGTTGACCATCACCGGCAGGTCGGCGAAATCAAAGCTTTTCAACAGGCGCGGCAGGATCAACTGCTCGAAGTATTCCGGTGCGCAGATGTTGAACGTGACCGGTTGCAAGGTCGGGTCGAACGCCTGGGCGCCGGCATGGCAGAGGTTGATGCTTTCGAGGATCTTCAGCACGTGGGTGTACATGGTGCTGGCTTTGTAAGTGGGGCGCATACCCGTGCGGGTATTGATGAATAACTCGTCTTCAAAACTGGTGCGCAGTTTCTTCAGGCAGTAACTCACGGTGGACTGGCTGACGCACAGCGCCTCCGACACACCGGTGACGCTGCTTTGCTCATACACGGCGACAAACACCATGAGGTCTTGCATATCGAGCTTTCTAAGCAAGTTACTGTTCAGCATCCGTTCTGTCTCGCTGTGCTCCTTGCGCTGACTGTGCGCAAACGTGTGCGAACGATCCTAACGGAACGATGGTGCCAGGAGAATGCCCTGTAGGACGTTTCACAGTCACTTGTGGGACAGAAAATGTAACGAACACGACTTATGAATTTAATCCCACAAAACATGGCCGAAGGCCTTTACCCATGAGCGGTGGCAGGCACCGTGCGACAAGGTGTTGGACAACGTGCTCAGGTAGCGCCAGGAAATTGCCGGGCGTAATGCCGCGGATTGAAACGCAGGGCGATCAGGATCATCAGCGCCATGACACCGGTCAGGCACCACCAGGCCGATTCGAAGCTGCCCGACCGATCTCGGACCATCCCGGCCATCAGCGGCGAAAGACCGGCGATCAGGTAGCCGATGCCTTGTACGAAGGCCGTCAGCCCGCCGGCGCGTTGCGGGTTGTCGAGATGATCCAGCGACACAATCAGGCTCATCGGGAACAGACCGCCGATGCCCAGCCCCAACAGGCACGGCCACAGCAGGCTGAAGTGTTGCGGGCTGAGGATCAGCCCACAGAAACCGGCCATGATCAGCGCCAGCAACACCACCAGCACCAGGCGTCGGTCACGGCTGCGGTTGGCGATGGCGGGGGTCACCAGCCCGGACAGCACTTCCATGGCCGTCAAGAAGCCCAGCAGCAAACCGGCGTTTTGTTCGCTCCAGCCCTTTTCCACGTAGTACGGCGCCAGCCAGGCCAGCACACAGGTGTAGGAAGCAGTGCCCAAACCGAAGAAGACGGCGAGTAACCAGGCGCGGGAATGAGTGAGGAACGATGTGTTGTGTGGTGCGAGTACCGTTGGCGCCGATGTCCCCGTACGGCCCAGGCCCCAGAACAGCAATGCCACCAGGGCCAGCGCGGCCCAGATTGCCAGGCCCGCGCGCCAACTGCCGGTACGGGCCATCACCAGGGGCGCAAACGAGGCCGCTATCGCCGCACCGCCCATGATCGACGTCACGTAGAGCCCCATGCACACGGCAACGTTGTCGCTGAACCTGGATTTGATCAGCGCCGGCATCAATGCCTGGATCAGCGCAATACCGATGCCGGCCAGCATGGCGCTGAGGATCAGTTCGGCGGCCGAGTCCGCGAACAGCCGCGAGACCGTGGCCAGACCAATGATCGACAGTGAAATCACCACCGTGCGTTGTTCGCCAAGGCGTTGGCTGACGCTCAAGCCGAAGAACATCGCCAGCCCCATGGCCATGACCGGCAGCATGGTCAGTAGCGAGGCCAGGCTGAAACTCAACGGGATGTCCCCGCGAATGGCCGACAGCAAAGGCCCGACGGCCGCCATCGACGGACGCAGGTTCAGGGCGACGAGGAGGATGCTGACCATCAGCCAGAGGGCAGGGCGGGTAGTTGCGCGAACGTTTTCCATCAATCGGGCCTTGAAAAATCAGGAGCCGATTAGGCGCGCGAGGGCGGGAGGCCGCAAATCAGATAGTGCGCAGCGGTATTTAAAAATTAAATACCGGTGCCACACCGTGGATCCCCTGTTGGAGCGAGCCTGCTCGTGATAGCGGTGTTTCAATCGATGCATGTGCTGACTGACACGCCGCTATCGCGAGCAGGCTCGCTCCCACAGGGATCGGCGGTGTTTGGGAGAATGATTGTTTAGCCAGCCCACACCCAAAGTTCTTCAAATCCCGATTTAACGACCTGAGCGCCCGTGTGACGCTGCTGCTCATCTGTTTTCTGCGGTTATCTCTATGGACGGTTGTCCCGTCGCACTTCCCTCTGAATTAGCCTTCTGGGCGTTATGGCACTGCCGTCACGCACGCCCACCGGATGCCTGCCTTTCCCGTTGATTCTTCTGACAGGTCCCGCGCTGTGCGCCGGGATCAAACCGGCAGCGCCTGCGCGTTTGCCTGACGCGGAAACAAGAGAATTCCCATGAGTTGTGCCACGACCTCCTTCGCCACGAAGCAAGAAGCTTTGACCTTTCTCGAACAGAACCCGGATATCGAGATGTTCGAGCTGTTTATCCTCGACAACAATGGCGTGCCACGGGGCAAGTTGCTGCATCGTGATGAACTGCTGGCGGTGTACGAAAGCGGACGGCCGTTGCCGAGCACCATTCTCGGCCTGACCATCAACGGCGATGACGTGGAAAACTCAGGCCTGGTCTGGGACGTCGGCGACATCGATTGCCGGGCGTACCCGATCAGCGGCAGTCTGACGCGCATGCCGTGGCGGTTGATTCCGACGGCGGCGGTGCAGGTCAGCATGCACCCGAAGGAAGGCATGCCGGCGACGATTGCTGATCCACGGCATCTGCTGGCGAAGGTGATCGAAGGCTTGCAGGCCGACGGTTATTACCCGGTGATGGCGGCGGAGCTGGAGTTCTATTTGCTCGATCAACAACGCGACAGCAACGGTCGGCCGCAACCGGCGCGGGACGTCGATGGCGGGCGCCCGCGCTCGACGCAGGTCTACGGTTTGCGGGAGCTGGAGCAGATCGAGCCGTTTCTGGCAGATCTCTACAGTGCCTGCAAACTGCAGGGCATTCCGGCGCGCACGGCGATTTCCGAATACGCGCCGGGGCAAGTGGAAATCACCCTCGAACACCGCACCGATGCCCTACAGGCGATGGACGAAGCGGTGCGTTACAAGCGACTGGTCAAGGGTGTTGCGCATAAACACGGGATGGCCGCCTGCTTTATGGCCAAACCGTTCGATGACCTGGCGGGCACCGGCATGCACATGCACGTCAGCCTGGCGGACAAGGACGGCAACAACCTGTTCGCCAGCGAGTCCGCGGACGGCACGCCGCTGCTCAAACAAGCGGTCGGCGGCATGCTCAGTACCTTGCTCGATTCACTGCTGCTGTTCTGCCCGAACGCCAACTCCTACCGTCGATTCCAGACCAACAGCTATGCGCCGCTGGCAGCGACTTGGGGAGTGGACAACCGCACCGTGAGTTTGCGCGTACCCGGTGGCCCGGCGTTCTCGCGGCACATCGAGCATCGCATCTGCGGCGCCGACGCCAACCCGTATCTGGCCGCCGCAGCAATTCTGGCCGGCATCCATCGCGGCATTCGTGAACAGCTCGACCCGGGCGCGCCCGTGGAAGGCAATGGTTACGCCCAGGCCACGGAGTTGTTGCCAACCGATTGGCTGACCACCTTGCGGGCGCTGGAAGGTTCGACCTGGGCGCGTGAAGCGTTCGGCGCGGAATTCCTCGGCGTGTACCTGGCGGTGAAGCGCGCCGAGTATCGGCAATTCATGGGCGAAGTTGGCGAGCAGGACTGGCGTTGGTATTTGCATCAGGCCTGAACAAAAGCTGAACCATTCTCAAATAAGTAAAAGTACCGAGTGGATAACAGGAGCCAACTAATCGTTGGCTTCTTTTTCACAAAAAATTGATGGTTGGCTGCCTAAAGTTAGTGCTGTCACGGTAAATGAAATTTTCACATTTGCCATGAACACTTCTTTTCAGGAATAGCCCATCACTATGTTGAAGTTCAAACCCGTGCGCCCGGAGTGGGTGACACTGATTGCCAGCGCCTTTCTGCTGATTGGCTTTAATCTAGTACTCTGGCAGCGCTTGTTTGATATCACCGCCGCGGACGGTAAAGGCATCGTCATGCTTGTCGCCTTTGGCGTGATGATTCTGGCGGCCTTCAATATTGTGCTGACCTTTCTGGCGTTCCGCTACGTAATGAAGCCGGTCCTGATGCTGATGTTTATGGTCAGCGCGGGCGTGGCGTACTTCATGAGTCAATACGGTGTGCTGATTGACACCGGCATGTTGCGCAACTTCGCGCAAACCAACGCGACGGAAGTGCGTGACTTACTCTCACTGAAGTTGCTGGTCTATATTCTTCTGCTCGGTGTTTTGCCTTCATGGTTGTTGTGGAAAGTTCCGGTTGATTACCGCCGCTGGCACCGTGAGTTGGTAAGTAAGGCGCTGGTGAGTGTTGCTTCAGTTGCGGTGATCGGTGGTGTCGCGCTGGTGAACTATCAAGGGCTGTCTTCGTTGTTTCGCAATCACCATGAATTGCGCCTGATGGTGATACCGAGTAACTACATCGGTGCTTCGTTCGGCTTTCTGCGCGAGCAAGTAGTCTCTGCCCGGCAACCCTTCGTCAAGGTCGGTGAAGATGCCCAGCGAAATCCCGCCTGGCAAACCCACGGCCGTAAATCCCTGACAGTGCTGGTCGTCGGCGAAAGTGCCCGGGCCGAGAACTTCGGCATCCTCGGTTACGACCGCGACACCACCCCCAAACTGGACAAGGAACCCGGCCTGATCGCTTTCACCGACGTGCATTCCTGCGGCACGGAAACAGCCGTGTCCGTGCCGTGCATGTTCTCGAACATGGGCCGCAAGAATTACAACGCCAGCACCGCGAAGAATGAAGAGGGCTTGCTGGACGTGCTCAAGCGCGCCGGTCTCGACGTGATCTGGCGTGACAATCAATCGGGCTGTAAAGGCACGTGCGATCGGGTCACCCTCGATGACGTCAGCAACCTCAAGGACCCAGTGTTGTGCGCCAACAGTGAATGCCGCGACGAAATTCTCCTGCAAGGTCTGCAGCACTTCATCGATACGCTGGACAAGGACACCGTGCTGGTCCTGCACCAGATGGGCAGCCATGGCCCGGAATACTTCAAGCGTTACCCGAAAGAGTACGAACGCTTCACGCCCGTCTGTGAAAGCAACGCACTGAACAATTGCAGCCGCGAAAGTATCGTCAATGGCTACGACAACACGCTGGTGTACACCGACCACGTGCTGTCGACGTTGATTGATACGTTGCGCAGCAACCAGGACAAAGTCGATACCGCGATGGTTTACCTGTCGGACCACGGCGAGTCGCTGGGCGAGTACAACTTGTTCCTCCATGGCACGCCTTACATGCTGGCGCCGGAACAGCAGAAACGCGTGGCCATGCTGGCGTGGTTCTCCGACAGCTACCAAAAGTCGTTCTCGGTGGACACCCATTGCCTGCAACTGAGCCGCGACAAGCCGCTGAGCCAGGACAACTTGTTCCATTCGATGCTCGGTCTGCTGGAGGTCAACAGCAAAGTCTACGACCAGGGCCTGGATATGTTCGCGGGTTGCCGTGGCGCTGTGATCGACGGAGTGTTGGCCAAAGAGTAAGTGTGTCGACCTTTTTTTCACGGACCGGTCGTTAATCTGTGGCCGGTCTATTTCCTTACAAGAGTCATTGCACATGTCCGCGCAGCCCCCTTCCGCCATCGAGCTTGAGTTCGCCCGGCGCTACGATCAGGAACACGCCCGCGTCTGCCTTCAGCCGCGACCGCGTGGTCTGGCGGGGCGCATGGCGTTCTGGCGCGACGAGCAACTGGTGCGCAACGCGCTCAAGGTCGCCGGCGAACCGGGCCTGATGCTGGATGTGGCGTGCGGTGCCGGGCGTTACTGGCCGGTGTTGGCCGAGCACGCGAACCGGGTGATTCTCGCGTCCGACCCGTCGCAGGACATGCTCAACCACGCCCAGACACATCATTCGCAGAGTCTGCTCAAGCGAATCAAAACGTTCCAGAGTTCAGCCTTCACCCTCGGCTTGTCGGCGAACGCGGTCGACAGCATTTTTTGCATGCAACTGTTTCAGCATATCGACAGCCCGGAGCATCGGTTGGCCCTGCTGGCGGAGTTCCATCGTGTGAGTCGCGATACGGTGATTGTGGCGGTACGAGTCGATGCACATTTCAAGCTGCGCCGCCCAGGCACAACGGGCGCTCCCCCCCGGCAGCTGGCCGGCAAGGCCGAGGTCGAAGCCGAATTCAGGCTGGCGGGTTTCAGTTTGCTCAGTCATCAGGACTTCTTGCCCGGTTGTGCTCGGATGCGGGTCTATGTGCTGCGTAAGGTCGGTTAACCTCCGCTTGTCAGACATTTCTTGCCGTCTGGCAGGCATTTTCGCTAAAGCTCTTGTTCAGTGGATGCGCGGAAATCGCCGGGGGCGATATATACTGCGCGCCATTCTTCAAGGGAGAGCCGTGTGGCCATCGATATTCACTGGATTCGCGACAACGATAGCCTCGGTCAGTTTTGCGCCGAGTGGCAGCAGCTGCCATTCGTTGCCCTCGACACCGAATTCATGCGGGTCGACACCTTTTACCCGATCGCAGGCTTGCTGCAGATCGGTGATGGCGTACGCGCTTACCTGATTGACCCACTGACCATCGACAACTGGCAGCCTCTGGCCGCGTTGCTGGAAAACCCGGCCGTGGTCAAAGTCGTCCATGCGTGCAGCGAAGACCTCGAAGTATTGCTGCGTCTGACCGGCAGCCTGCCGGCGCCGCTGTTCGATACGCAACTGGCCGCCGCTTACCTGAACCTCGGCTTCTCGATGGGTTATTCGCGGTTGGTGCAGGAAGTGCTCGGCATTGACCTGCCCAAGGGCGAAACCCGTTCCGACTGGCTGCAACGTCCGCTCTCCGACACCCAGATCAGCTACGCCGCCGAAGATGCCTTGCACCTGGCGGAAGTTTTCATACAGCTGCGTCCGAAGCTGTCCGACGACAAGTACGCCTGGGTCCTGGAAGACGGCGCCGAGCTGGTGGCCAACCTGCGCCGCGAGATCGATCCCTACGAGGTCTATCGCGAAGCCAAGCTGGCCTGGAAGCTCTCCCGCGCCCAACTCGCCGTGTTGCGTGAACTCTGCGCCTGGCGTGAGCGTGAAGCCCGCGCCCGCGACCTGCCGCGCAATCGCATCGTCCGTGAACACTCGCTGTGGCCGTTGGCACGCACGCAACCGGACAACCTCGGCGCGCTGGCGAAAATCGAAGACATGCACCCGCGTACCGTGCGTCAGGACGGCGAATTTCTGCTTGATCTGATCAAGCGCTCTGGCAGTGTGTCGCCAGATCAATGGCCGCCCGCCGTGCCGGAGCCATTGCCGGTGGACGCCGCCAATCTGGTCAAACAGCTGCGTGCGATCGGCCAGGCCGAAGCCGAGCGCCTGAACATTGCGCCGGAGCTGATGCTGCGCAAGAAAACCCTGGAAGCGCTGCTCAAGAGCGGCTACCCCAACGGTCCTTACCAATTGCCTGATTCGCTGCGTGGCTGGCGCCGCGAATTGATGGGCCAGGCGCTGCTCGACAGCCTGGCCACCGCCGGAGAACAGCCTTGAAACGTATTTGCTCCATCTATCGAAGCCTGAAGAAAAACGAGATGTACCTCTATGTGCTCAAAAGCGATGCACTGGAGCGCGTCCCGGAAAGTCTGATGGCCGCCTTCGGCAAACCTCATCACGCTTTCGATCTGGTGCTGACCCCCGAGCGCAAACTGTCGCGCGAGGACATCACCGTGGTCCTGGAAAACCTTGAGAAGCAGGGCTACCACCTGCAAATGCCACCGGCCGAAGACGAATACATCGAACACTTGCCGGAAGAATTGCTGCGACGCAACGACCCGATGTGATCGGCAGACAGGCTCTGTTCAGAGTCTGTGTGAAACACTGGAATGATTTTGGCGATGGCCAGGGCGACGGAGCGAAACTCCGTCGGCGGCCGTTTGCTCTGTTTTCGAAAGGTTTGAACCATGCGCGTTCTGATTGCTGAACACGACCACCCCGTGTACGCCCAACTGTTGCGCCAGGCTGCGCCTGATCTGGAAGTGCTGACCAGCGGCGACTCCGCCGAACTGGCCAGCCAGGCGGCCGACTGCCCGATCTGGCTGGGTCAGCCGGACCTGTTGGCGAACCTGTTGCGCCAGGGCCACCAGCCACAATGGCTGCAATCGACCTGGGCCGGCATCACGCCGCTGCTGGCCGACGGTTTGCGCCGCGATTACCGGCTGACGCGTGCGGTGGGAATTTTTGGTCAGGTCATGGCCGAATACGTCCTGACCTACATGCTTGGCCACGAGCGCGAAGTGCTGGCGCGGTTGGTCAGCCAGGTCGAGCGCAAGTGGGACAGTCGTCAGGGCCAGAGCCTGGCGGGACGCAAGGTGTTGATCGTCGGCACCGGTGACATCGGTTTGACCGTGGCAAAGTTCCTCGTGCCATTTGGTGTTGAGCTGTACGGTATCGCCAGCGAAGCCCGCGAGCAGGCGCCGTTTGTTGAAGTCGGCGTGCTGGCGGACTTGCCACGGCTGGTCGGTGAAGTGGATTTCGTCATCAATCTGCTGCCCAACACCCCCAATACCCACGACTTGTACGACGCGGCGCTGTTCAAGCAGTTCAAGCCGACCGGGTTGTTCATCAATGTCGGGCGCGGCGTGGCCGTGGTCGACGCGGACCTGGTGGAAGCCTTGAAAGAAGGGCATCTGGCGGGCGCGGTCATCGACGTTTGCCGTCAGGAGCCGCTGCCGCAGCGTCATCCATTCTGGACCGCCTGGGGCCTGCTGCTGACCGGCCACAGCTCGGCACCGACCTCGCCATCAATGATGGTCAAGCTGTTTGTCGAAAACTTGCGGGCGTATCAGGCGGGCGAGGCGTTGCGCGGGGAAGTCGACTTCAACCGCGGCTACTGAACCCACCGCTCACTCGGACAGTGTGCAAAACCTGTGGGAGCGAGCCTGCTCGCGATAGCGGTGTGACAGTCAACGTTGATGTTGACTGTGACGGCCTCATCGCGCGCCGGCTCGCGCCCCCCAGGGGTGTGGTGTGTATCCACGTTTTTGTTTACACCCCG
>NZ_JASCOM010000229.1:0-9258 GCF_029959925.1 Pseudomonas sp. PS02303 | reverse complement strand
CCGCTGGAGTGCGCAGCGCTCCCCGTTTTTAGGTCTGCTTCGCAGCCCAGCGGGAGCAAGCTCCCTCGCCACAGGTCCGCGTTCACCCCTCAGAAGTTATCCGGCGTCCGCGCCTTCTCCCGGGCATGCTCCCGGCTGATCAAGCCCTTGGTCACCAAATCCTTTAAGCACATGTCCAGCGTCTGCATCCCCAGGCTGCCCCCGGTCTGAATCGAGGAGTACATCTGCGCCACCTTGTCTTCGCGGATCAGGTTACGGATCGCCGACGTGCCGAGCATGATTTCGTGCGCCGCAATGCGCCCACCGCCGATCTTCTTGATCAGGGTCTGCGACACCACCGCCAGTAACGACTCGGACAGCATCGACCGCACCATCGATTTCTCGTCCCCCGGAAACACGTCCACCACCCGGTCGATGGTCTTCGCCGCTGACGTGGTGTGCAGCGTGCCGAACACCAGGTGACCGGTCTCGGCGGCGGTCAATGCCAGGCGGATGGTCTCCAGATCACGCATCTCCCCCACCAGAATCACGTCCGGGTCTTCCCGCAGCGCCGAGCGCAGGGCCGTGGCGAAGCTACGGGTATCACGGTGGACTTCGCGCTGGTTGATCAGGCATTTACGCGATTCATGGACGAATTCGATGGGGTCTTCGATGGTGAGGATGTGGTGATGGCGATGGTTGTTCAGGTAATCGATCATCGCCGCCAGGGTGGTGGACTTGCCGGAACCGGTGGGGCCGGTCACCAGCACCAGGCCGCGCGGCGCCTCGGTGATCTTGCGAAACACCTCGCCCATGCCGAGGTCGTCCATGCTCAGGACTTTCGACGGGATGGTCCGGAATACCGCACCCGCCCCCCGGTTCTGGTTGAAGGCGTTGACCCGGAAACGCGCCACGCCGGGCACTTCGAAGGAAAAATCAGTCTCCAGGTGTTTCTCGAAGTCCACCCGCTGGGTGTCGTTCATGATGTCGTAGATCAGCTCATGCACCTGTTTGTGGTCCAGGGCCGGCAGGTTGATGCGCCGCACGTCGCCGTCGACTCGAATCATCGGTGGCAGGCCGGCAGACAGGTGCAGGTCGGACGCGCCCTGTTTAGCGCTGAAGGCCAGCAGCTCAGTGATATCCATAGCGCTCCTCAATTCCAGTAGAATGCCGCCAACCTTCAAACCGCCGGCGCCTCTTTGATGTCCACGATAGCAGACAACATTCTTCAGGTTAGTTCGCGCATCCGCGCCGCCGCCCTTGCCGCCCACCGCGACGAGCACAGCGTTCAACTGCTGGCGGTGAGCAAGACCAAGCCTGCCGAGGCCGTGCGCGAGGCGTATGCCGCAGGCGTGAGCGATTTTGGCGAGAATTACTTGCAGGAAGCCTTGGGCAAACAGCTCGAATTGGCCGACCTGCCCTTGATCTGGCACTTCATCGGCCCCATTCAATCGAACAAGACTCGCGCTATCGCCGAGCACTTCGCCTGGGTGCATTCCGTGGATCGCTTGAAAATCGCACAACGCCTGTCCGAACAACGCCCTGCCGATCTGCCGCCCTTGAACATCTGTATACAGGTCAATGTCAGCGGTGAAGCCAGCAAATCCGGCTGCACCCCGGCCGACCTGCCGGCCCTGGCCAAGTCCATCAGCGAATTGCCGCGCATCAAGTTGCGAGGGTTGATGGCGATCCCTGAGCCGACTGAAGATCGCGCCGCCCAGGATGCCGCTTTTGCTGCCGTGCAAAGCCTGCAAGCCAGCCTGAATCTGCCGCTCGACACACTTTCCATGGGCATGAGCCACGACCTCGAGTCGGCCATCGCCCAGGGTGCCACTTGGGTCCGCATCGGTACGGCCCTGTTTGGCGCCCGCGACTACGGTCAACCATGACAATGGCTGACGCCTCTCTTGATAAGGACCTGACATGAGCAAGACTCGTATTGCCTTTATCGGTGCCGGAAACATGGCCGCCAGCCTCATCGGCGGTCTTCGCGCCAAAGGCCTGGACGCCGCACAGATCCGCGCCAGCGATCCGGGCGCCGAAACCCGCGCCAAGGTGCAGGCTGAACATGGCGTTGAAGTATTCGCCGACAATGCCGATGCCATTCAAGACGCTGACGTGGTAGTGCTGGCGGTCAAGCCGCAGGCCATGAAAGCCGTGTGCGAAGCGATTCGCCCAAGCCTGAAACCGAATCAATTGGTGGTTTCGATTGCGGCCGGCATCACCTGCGCCAGCATGAACAACTGGCTCGGCGCCCAGCCGATCGTGCGCTGCATGCCCAACACCCCGGCGCTGCTGCGTCAGGGCGTAAGCGGTTTGTTTGCCACGGCCGAAGTAAACGCTGAGCAACGTCAGCAAGCCGAAGAGCTGTTGTCGGCCGTCGGCATTGCCCTGTGGCTGAACGAAGAGCAGCAACTGGACGCGGTCACCGCCGTTTCCGGCTCGGGTCCGGCGTACTTCTTCCTGCTGATCGAAGCCATGACCGCCGCTGGCGTGAAACTCGGCCTGCCAGCGGACATCGCCGCACAATTGACGGTACAAACCGCGTTGGGTGCCGCACACATGGCGGTTGCCAGTGATGTCGACGCTGCTGAATTACGTCGTCGCGTGACGTCCCCGGCGGGCACCACGGAAGCGGCAATCAAATCGTTCCAGGCCGGCGGCTTTGAAGCGCTGGTCGAAAAAGCACTCGGCGCCGCTGCGCACCGTTCGGCCGAGATGGCTGAGCAACTTGGCCGCTAATCAGCTCTTACAAAGGAATTAATGATGCTTGGACTCAATGACGCTGCCATTTTCATAATTAAAACCCTGGGCAGCCTGTACCTGCTGATCGTACTGATGCGCTTCATCCTGCAATTGGTCCGGGCGAACTTCTACAACCCGCTCTGCCAGTTCATCGTTAAGGCCACCCAACCGCTGCTCAAGCCGCTGCGCCGGGTCATCCCGAGCATGTTCGGGCTGGACATGTCGTCACTGGTATTGGCGCTGATCATTCAAATGCTGCTGATCGCGGTGATCCTGCTGCTCAAAGGCTTCATGGTCGACTGGCTGTTCCTGGTGCCATGGGCCCTGATCGCGCTCTTCTCTCTGTTCTTGAACATTATTTTCTGGGCGATGATCATCAGCGTGATTCTGTCCTGGGTCGCCCCAGGCAGCCACAACCCAGGTGCAGAACTGGTCGCGCAGATCACTGAACCAGTACTCGCCCCGTTCCGTCGGATCATTCCGAACCTGGGTGGCCTCGACATCTCGCCGATCTTCGCGTTTATCGTGATCCAGTTGCTGCAAAGCTGGCTGATCCCGCGCCTTGCGAACTTCGCCCTGATGCCGATGGGGCTGCTCGGCCTGATCTGATGAGCTACTTTCGCTGGGACGGTGATGATCTGATTCTGGAATGTCACCTGCAACCGGCAGCCCGCAGCGATGACTTCTGCGGGCTGCACGGGGATCGGCTGAAGATTCGCCTGACCGCACCGCCGGTCGAAGGCAAGGCCAACGCGTATCTGATGGCGTTTCTGGCCAAGGCGTTTGGGGTGTCCAAGAGTCAGGTCAGTTTGATCAGCGGGGAGTTGAACCGGCAGAAGCGGGTGAGGATCTGTTCGCCGAAGAAGCTGCCGGATTTGCCGGATCTGCTGCGTCCGGCAGGTTAACCGCGTCATCGTTCTTCGCGGGCAAGTCTCGCGCCTACAAGATGACGCAATCCCTGTAGGAGCGAGGCTTGCCCGCGAATGCCGCGTCTCGGTCCAGCTGAATGAAATCAGGCCCGCCCTTTGCTTGCCGCTGACCCCACCGGTCTTTAGACTTACGCCTCATTTCAACGAGAGCAGGGTCGATGCCAACTGCCTTTCCCGCCGATTCTGTTGGTCTGGTGACGCCGCAAGTGGCGCACTTCAGTGAACCCCTGGCCCTGGCCTGTGGCCGTTCGCTCCCAGCTTATGACCTCATTTACGAAACCTACGGCACGCTGAACGCCACGGCGAGCAACGCCGTGCTGATCTGCCACGCCTTGTCGGGTCACCATCACGCTGCCGGCTTCCACAGCCCCGACGACCGCAAACCCGGTTGGTGGGACAGTTGCATCGGCCCCGGCAAGCCGATCGACACCAACAAATTCTTCGTGGTCAGCCTGAACAACCTCGGCGGCTGCAACGGCTCCACCGGCCCCAGCAGCATCAATCCGGAGACCGGCAAGCCGTTTGGCGCTGACTTCCCGGTCCTGACCGTGGAAGACTGGGTGCACAGCCAGGCGCGCCTGGCCGACCTGCTCGGCATTCGCCAATGGGCCGCCGTAATCGGCGGCAGCCTCGGCGGCATGCAGGCGATGCAGTGGAGCATCACCTACCCGGAGCGCATTCGTCATTGTCTGGCCATCGCCTCGGCCCCCAAGTTGTCGGCGCAGAACATCGCCTTCAACGAAGTGGCGCGCCAGGCGATCCTCACCGACCCCGATTTCCACGGCGGCTCGTTCCAAGAGGCGGGCGTGATCCCCAAGCGCGGTTTGATGCTGGCGCGGATGGTCGGGCACATCACCTACCTGTCGGATGACTCGATGGGCGAGAAATTCGGTCGTGGCCTCAAGAGCGAAAAGCTCAACTACGACTTCCACAGCGTCGAGTTCCAGGTTGAAAGCTACCTGCGTTATCAGGGCGAAGAGTTCTCCGGGCGTTTCGACGCCAACACGTACCTGCTGATGACCAAGGCGCTGGACTACTTCGACCCGGCAGCCAACTTCGACGATGACCTGGCGAAAACCTTCGCCAATGCCCAGGCCAAGTTCTGCGTGATGTCTTTCACCACCGACTGGCGCTTCTCCCCTGCCCGCTCGCGGGAACTGGTGAATGCGCTAATGGCGGCCAAGAAGGACGTTTGCTACCTCGAGATCGACGCTCCGCAAGGCCACGACGCCTTCCTGATTCCGATCCCGCGTTACTTGCAGGCCTTCAGCAATTACATGAACCGCATTACGTTGTGAGAAAGCCATGAGAGCTGATCTGGAAATCATCCAGGAATGGATCCCCGCTGGCAGCCGCGTGCTCGACCTCGGTTGCGGCGACGGCGAACTGCTGACCTGGCTGCGCGATAACAAACAAGTGACGGGCTATGGCCTGGAAAACGATCCGGACAACATCGCCGAATGCGTGGCCAAGGGCATCAACGTGATCGAGCAGGACCTGGACAAGGGCCTCGGCAACTTCGCCAGCAACAGCTTCGACGTCGTGGTCATGACCCAGGCGCTGCAAGCCGTGCATTACCCGGACAGGATCCTCGACGAAATGCTGCGGGTCGGCCGCCAGTGCATCATCACCTTCCCCAACTTCGGTCACTGGCGCTGCCGCTGGTACCTGGCGAGCAAGGGCCGGATGCCGGTGTCGGAGTTTCTGCCATATACCTGGTACAACACGCCGAACATCCACTTCTGCACCTTCGAAGACTTTGAAGCGTTGTGTCGCGAACGTGAAGCCAAGGTCATTGATCGGCTGGCCGTGGATCAACAACACCGCCACGGGTGGGCCAGTAAGCTATGGCCTAATCTATTAGGTGAAATCGGTATTTACCGCGTCAGCAGCCCAGGGTTGCAGGATCACAAAATCGCGGTCTGAACCACGACATTCCAAGGAGAACGATCATGGGTCGTCTAGCGCTGTTTGTACTTACTGCCTGCCTGAGCGTCACGGCCATGGCCTCCGACGTCATCAAAGGTGATCGTCAGGAGAAGTTTGGTGATGTGACGGTGCATTACAACACCTTCAACTCGACCTTTCTGACCCCTGATATCGCTAAAGCCGCGGAGCTCACCCGTAGCAAGAATCAAGGCGTGATCAACGTTTCGGTAATCAAGGAAGGCAAACCCCAGATGGCTCAGGTCAGCGGGACGGTCAAAGACCTGACCAGCCAAAGTGTGCCGCTGAAATTCAAACAGATCACCGAACAGGGCGCGATCTACTACATCGCCCAGTTCCCGGTGGATCAGCAGGAAGTCCGCACCTTCGAGATCAAGGTGCAGAACGGCGATAAAATCAACACCATCAATTTCAACCAAGAGCTTTTCCCCGGCGAATGATGAACTTCACGCAACTCGTACTGGCCAGCCATAACGCCGGCAAACTCAAGGAACTCCAGGCCATGCTCGGCGAGTCGGTGCAACTGCGCTCGATCGGCGAGTTCAGCAGCGTCGAGCCTGAAGAAACCGGCCTGTCGTTCGTCGAGAATGCCATCCTCAAGGCCCGCAACGCCGCGCGCATCTCCGGTTTGCCGGCGCTGGCCGACGATTCCGGGCTAGCGGTGGATTTCCTTGGCGGTGCGCCGGGTATCTATTCGGCTCGTTACGCGGATGGCCAGGGTGATGCGGCGAACAACGCCAAACTGCTCGAAGCGTTGAAGGATGTGCCGGAATCTGAGCGCGGCGCACAGTTCGTCTGCGTGCTGGCGCTGGTGCGACATGCCGACGATCCGCTGCCGATCCTCTGCGAAGGCCTGTGGCACGGGCGCATCTTGACGGCGGCCAGCGGTGAACACGGGTTTGGCTACGACCCGCTGTTCTGGGTGCCGTCGCGCGATTGCTCCAGCGCCGAGCTGAGCCCGAGCGAGAAGAACCTCATCAGCCACCGCGCCCGTGCAATGGATCTGCTGCGCCAGCGTCTAGGCCTGATATGACCCACGACTCATCCGCGTCACCGCTGATTTTCGGCGGTGCCGCCCCCTCGCCTCGGGCCGCGCTCCCCGTGCTGCCGCCCCTTGCGTTGTACATCCACATTCCGTGGTGTGTGCGCAAATGCCCTTATTGCGACTTCAACTCCCACACTGCCAGCCCGGTGCTGCCGGAAGAAGAGTACGTCGACGCGTTGCTGGCCGACCTCGATCAGGACCTGCATGCGGTTTACGGTCGTGAGCTGAGCTCGATTTTCTTCGGTGGCGGCACGCCGAGCCTGTTCAGCGCCGAAGCCCTGGGTCGTTTGCTCAAAGGCGTCGAGCAGCGGATTGCGTTCGCCAGCGACATCGAAATCACCCTGGAAGCCAATCCGGGAACGTTCGAGCAAGAGAAATTCGTCGCCTACCGCGCGCTGGGCATCAATCGCCTGTCGATCGGTATCCAGAGTTTCCAGGAAGAGAAGCTCAAGGCCTTGGGGCGGATTCACAACGGTGACGAAGCGGTGCGAGCCGCCGGCATGGCACGTCAGGCCGGGTTCGACAACTTCAATCTGGACTTGATGCACGGCTTGCCGGATCAGTCGCTGGACGATGCGTTGAACGACCTGCGCCAGGCCATCGCCCTGAAGCCGACGCATTTGTCCTGGTATCAACTGACGCTGGAGCCGAACACGGTGTTCTGGAACCAGCCGCCGACGCTGCCGGAAGACGACACGCTGTGGGACATTCAGGAAGCCGGTCAGGCGCTGCTTGCCGAACACGGTTACGCGCAATACGAAGTCTCGGCTTATGCTCAGCCTGGTCGCCCGGCGCGGCATAACCTCAATTACTGGAGTTTCGGCGACTTCATCGGCATCGGTGCCGGTGCCCACGGCAAGCTCAGCCATCCGGACGGACGCATCGTGCGCACCTGGAAAACGCGCCTGCCGAAGGATTACCTGAACCCGGCGAAAAGCTTCAAGGCCGGAGAGAAAGCGCTGACCAACGACGAGCTGCCGTTCGACTTCCTGATGAACGCCCTGCGCCTGACGGAAGGCGTGGAATCGCGCCTGTATCCGGAGCGCACCGGACTGCCGCTGGAAAGCCTCGCCGAAGGCCGGCGGGAAGCCGAACAAAGCGGCCTGTTGCAGGTCGAACCGTCACGTCTGGCGGCGACTGATCGCGGACAGCTGTTTCTCAATGACTTGCTGCAAACATTTCTGAGCTGATTTCAGCCTTAGGGGAAAACGAATGGATTTGATACTCGACCTGCTCGCCACCGTCTCCCGCTGGAGCCGCAGCAACCTGTCGGAAATCTCTCTGGCGCTGGTGGGCTGTCTGCTGGTGTTGTTTGGCGCCGATATCAAAGGCTGGGTCGACCAACGCCTGGGCAGCATCGCCGGCGCCTTGCGCGTCCCGCTGATGGCATTGGTGTGCATGGTCGGCAGCGGCGTCGCGTTGATCTATGCCACCCCGTGGATCATCAAAGGCCTGAGCCAGTTCAACAACTACAGCCTGGCGCCGGTGTTGTTGGTGGTGCTGGTGCTGATCGGCGTCGTCGCCGACCGCCGCTGACCTTTGACTACACCCAAAACAACTGTGGGAGCGAGCCTGCTCGCGATGACGTCATAACATTCAACATCTTCGTTGACTGTCAGACCGCCATCGCTGGCAAGCCCGCTCCCACATTTTTTGTATTGCGAATGCCCTTTAGGGCTTGCCCACGGACTTGGCTTCGCTTCGGATCCTGGCACTGATCCCCATAAAGTCGTGGCAGCCCAACGCTTCGGCCTTGTCCAGATACACAACATTCTGACGGTCGAGCCTGCCACTCTCATTGACTCGGCTCATTGCCAGAATGTAATTGGCCTCGGCCCGGTACTGATCTTCGGTCAGCATCAATGCGACAGCACGCGCCTGCAAGGACCCTATCACTCGTTCTTTTGACAAGCCTGGCTGCAAGTCCTGAAAGCACAGGGCGCGCTTGGCCGGCATCGGATAAAAATCAGCAAAAATATCTGGCTCCTGAAGCAGCTCCTCAAGCGTCTGCAGATATTTCAAGTGACCGGCATCGCGTCGGTCAGACTTCATCGAGTCCTGATCGCACCGATGGAAGTAGGCGACGGCTGCCGCCAAAAAGCCTTGATCCATGGCTTTTTCATAAAGCTCACAGGTTTCCCTGCGCTGTTGTTCGGTAGGGCCCGGTTTGCTCAGGGTATTAGCCAGCAAATAGCTCGCGATGGGATGCCCACCGTCAGACGCCATCTTCAAATTGTATTTGAAGGCCTCCAGATCACCTTCCATGTTGCCTATTTGCTCGGGCTTGTTCTTGAAATCCTGCTCCCCGCTTGCTTCCAGCCTGACCAACTCATCCGCGTTACGTTTGATTTGATCAGCTGCGTCCTGGGCACGTTGAAAGTAGTCGTCGATCGTCAGCGTCTGTCCGTGAGCCATTGAAGGCAGGGCGATGAACAACAGGATGCAGACGAGGATGAATTTCAAAACCTTGTCTTCCTTTACAATTGGGGGCATAGAGCTTTCGGCGGCCAGACGCCGATCTTGAACACGGCATAAAGCAAATGTGGGAGCGAGCCTGCTCGCGATGACGTCATAACAATCAACATCTTCGTTGACTGTCAGACCGCCATCGCG
>NZ_JASCOM010000228.1:0-9283 GCF_029959925.1 Pseudomonas sp. PS02303 | reverse complement strand
TGCTTGGTTGAATATTTCACACAAAATCCCGCAACACCGCCGCCCCCTGTCGGCGCGAGGCTTGCACGCGAAGGGCTTTCAACGACGGCAACAGCTTCGCGGACAAGCCTCGCGCCTGCAAAAAGCCAAAGCAAATGCGGTTACGGGTGTTTGATGCTGTTGAGCTTCATCGAACCTATCAGCAGTTCAGCGCTCTCGAGCTCGGCCAGGCCAGCGGTGCTGACCCTCTCTGGTGGATAGCCGGCACCATGCTGCAAGTAACTCAACAGGTTCCCCACCAACGGGTTGTGACTGACCAGAAGGACGTCACTCACCGACACGAGTTGCTCGGCCACCTTGTCTGGATCAGTGTCCGGGGTCAGCCACTCGACAGTGCGAATCTCCGGTTCGAAACCCAGCGCATCGCGCACCAGCTGCGCGGTCTCCTGCGCTCGCAGAAACGGGCTGGCATAGATGGCTGTAATCGGCTGACCGATCAGTTCAGCTGCGATGCTCAGCACCTCTGAACGACCATGTTCCGTCAGTGCGCGCTCCGAATCGTGTGGCTTGGAACCGTGTGGCTCGGCTTCACCATGACGCAATACCCAGAGTTTCATAGTTTCGGCTCCTCATCTCGGGCCGGATGTGGCGCTGGCGGCACGGCGTGCGGCGCTTCGCCTTCCGGTGTACGCGGCGTCGGCCAGTCGGCGAACGGCCAGGGTTTCTGGTCGCTGTGGAAGGTGCCGAAACGACCGATCTGCGCCAGGAACTGGCTCAGGCTGTCGCCGAAGTTCATCAGGCTGGCGCTCGGGGCGCCATAAATCAAACGATAAATCAGTTGCACCAGCACCACCGCCCCCAGGATGAACTGCGCCACTTGCCAGACCAGCAAGAAGACGATCATCCATAACACCCGCAGCAGAATGGACTCGTAGGTGGCCTCTGTTTTCGGATCGTTCATGTGCAACTCCCTGCTTTATCTCGAAAGCGTGATCAGTTGAAACCGCTGGTGGAAATGAAGTCCACATCGGTTTTGGGTTCGCCGCGCATCAACAGTTCAATCACTTGATTGAGCGTGCGCCCTTCGAACAGAATCGCGTGCAACCCGGCGACCAGCGGCATATAGACGCCCACTTCCTGAGCCTTGGCCTTGAGCACCTTCAGCGTGTTCACGCCTTCGGCGACTTCGCCCAGGCGGGTCACCGCCTCTTCCAGGCTCAACCCCTGGCCGAGGGCAAACCCGACCTGGTAATTGCGGCTTTTCGGCGACGAACACGTGACGATCAAGTCGCCCACGCCTGCCAACCCAAGGAAGGTCATCGGGTTGGCGCCCTGATTCACCGCGAAGCGGGTCATTTCCGCCAACGCCCGGGTGATCAGCATGCTCTTGGTGTTTTCACCCATGCCCAGCGCCACCGCCATGCCGGCGATGATCGCGTACACATTTTTCAGCGCCCCGCCCAACTCCACGCCGAAGCGGTCGGCGCTGGCGTACACGCGAAAGGTCCGGCCATGCAACGCCTCCTGGACCCGCTGACAGAGTTCTTCGTCTTCGCTGGCGACCACGGTGGCGGTCAGGGCGTGTTCGGCGATTTCACGGGCCAGGTTCGGCCCGGACAGCACGCCGATGCGCGCTTGCGGGGCGATTTCTTCGAGGATCTCACTCATCAGCTTGAACGTGTGGGCTTCGATGCCTTTGGTCAGGCTGACCAGCAATTTGCCGCTCAACCGTGCGGCGTGCGGGACCAGTACCGAACGCAGCGCGCTGGACGGCAGCGCAACAAAGCACAGGTCGCAAGCGTCCAGGGTCGCTTGCAAATCAGTCACCGGTTCTACCAGGGGAAGAATCTTGATGCCTTTGAGGTAACGCGGGTTTTCGCGATTGACCCGCATGGACTCAGCCTGCTCGGGGTCACGCATCCACTGCCGGACCTGATGCCCGTTCTCGGCCAACAGATTAGCCACGGCGGTACCAAAACTTCCGCCTCCCAGGACCGCAATTGGGCGCTGTTCAGTCATATGCAATCCGTTAATCCATACCAGTGGCGATGTCGGCATTATACGGAGCGTCCCAGTGGCGGCCAGCCCCCGTATCAATTACCGACACTTGTAGGAAGAAGACCAATAAATCCTAGGAAAATGCCGGCATCGTGAATGGAAAAGTCGAACAGCTCGGTTAACATGCGCGCCATCTCATCGTTATCAAGGACGTTTCGTGTCGTTTGGCTCTCCTTCACCCTCCTCTCCGCTGGTTCTGGCATTGCTTTTCAGCTCGCCATTGCTGGCCGACGACTTGTTCCTCGACAACGAATCGCTGCCGCAAGTGCTCACGGCCACCCGCCTGAAGCAGTCGCCGGCCGCAGTCCCGGGAAGCATGACGGTGATCGACAGCGAACTGATCAATGCCAGCGGTGCACGGGACATCAGCGAATTGCTGCGCCTGGTGCCGGGCATGATGGTCGGCAATATCAGCGGTAATCAGGCGGCGGTGAATTACCACGGCACCAACGCCACGGAAGCGCGGCGCATGCAGGTGCTGATCGACGGCCGCTCGGTGTACCGCGCTGGCCTGGCCACGGTGGACTGGAGTGATATCCCGGTGGCCATGGAAGACATCGAGCGCATCGAGGTTTTCCGCGGCCCCAACACGGTCAGCTACGGCGCCAATGCGTTGATGGCGGTGGTCAACATCATCACCCGCAACCCGGCCGACAGCCACGGCACGCGGATGAAAGTCACCCGTGGCCAGCGCGGCATCGATGATTTTTACGCCAGCCAGGGTGTGGGCTGGGACGGCGGCGACCTGCGTCTGTCACTGTCCGGCCAGCAGGACGACGGCTTCGACACCGACAGCAACGGTGCTGATTATCGCGACAGTCGCCGCTTGAACCGCTTCAACCTTGCCGTCAGCCAGACGCTGAGTGAAAACCAGAGCATCGACTGGCAGTTGAACGCCAAGGACGGAACCAACCAGCGGCCTTATACCTACCGCCCGGTGTTCTCCGGTATTACCGCAGCCGGGAACAATTCCGACGTCGTTGCCAAGGACTACGCCGGTTCGTTGCGCTGGAACCTGGACATCAATCCTGATCACAGCCTTTATATCCAGGGTTCGGCTCAGCACTGGGACCGTCAGCAGACCTGGCGCGCCTGTGATGCGGAAGTTTCGTTCAGCCCGCAACTGACCGAACTCTGGCAGCTCAACCCGAACTACACCGAACGCCTGGCGCGCAACATCGAGCGCTTCACCGGTCCCGGCGCGCCGGCCGGCACGGCGGCGGAACAAGCGCTGGGCAATCAAGTGCTGGCGCAATGGCGCAACGGTGCCCGGCAAACCCTCTGTGGCGACATCGACCAGAGCGCCCGGGAAACGCGCTACGACCTGGAACTGCAAGACACCCTCAGCCTGTCCGACAGTCTGCGACTGGTCAGCGGCATGAACTATCGTTACGACCGGGCAAATTCCGAGACCTACTTCAATGGCACGCTCGACGACACCACTTGGCGCGCATTCGGCCAACTCGAGTGGCGCGCCACCGAGCACTGGTTGCTGCAGGGCGGCGCCATGTTCGAAGACACGCAATTGACCGGCAGCTCGCTGACCCCGCGGGTAGCGGTCAATTACCTGATCAACCCGCGTCACGGCTTGCGCGCGGTGTACTCGGAAGCCATCCGCTCACCGGACATGTTCGAGAACAACGTCAACTGGAGTTACCAGGTGACCAACCTGCGGCCCAGTGCCTACGGCCAGACCAGCGCCCGGTATTTCGTCAAGACCCGCGGTCCCGGCGACCTCGAACAAGAACGCATGCGCTCGCGCGAGCTGGGCTACAACGGCTACTTCGCGGAGCTTGGGCTGACGGTCGATGTGAAACTGTTCTACGACGAAATCAGCGGCATGATCAGCGAACCCCTGCGCAACAATCAGTACATCGCCAGCAATTCCAACAGCTCGCGCTTCAAGGGCACGGAAACCCAGCTGGACTGGCGCCTGAGCAGCGCCGACCGGCTGCGCCTGACTTACGCCTACGTCGACGCCGAGGCGAGCAATCCGCAGGATGAGCGACTGACGGCGCGCAACAGCGGTTCCGCCGGTTGGCTGCGCAACTGGGGCCACGGCTGGAACAGCGCCCTCTTCTATTACGGGGACGACGCCCTCAACGGTTACCGCTTCGAACGCGTCGACACGCGCATCGCCAAACGCATCGGCCTGGGCAAGGCCAATCTGGAACTGGCCGGCGTGCTCCAGCAGCGCCTCGACCATCAACCCACCACCTTCGTCGACAACAACTATGACGAGCGTCGGGTGCTCTACTTCAGCGCGGAGCTGACGTTTTAAATGCTGCATCGCCTGTCGCGGAAGTCGCCAACCCTTGGCCGCCTGCTGGCAGGGGTGTGCCTGGTGTTTGCCGGCCTGCTTGGCAGCCTGACGATTCAGGCCGCCGACATTCTGCTGACCGGCGCCGAAGACAGCCCGGGCGTGCAATCCTTTGTGCAGGCGCTGAGCGGCATGCGCCCGGCCGACAGCGTTCGCTTCCAAGTACTGGACAGCTTGCCGAGGCCGGGCGCACTGCCCGGCGATACCCGTTTGATCCTGCTCGATCTGCCGAGCCTCGATTGGCGCCTGCAAGAGACACAAGGCCCGCCGACGCTGGTACTGCGCATCAGTCGCCTGCAAGCCCATCATCGTTTCGGCGCTGACTTTCCATCGCACCTCAGCCTGCTCTGGAGCGATCCGCCGCTGGATCGGCAATTGCGCCTGACCCGGCTCATCCTGCCCGAGGCCCGACGCATCGGCGTGCTGTACGACAGTCACAGCGAATTCCTGCTCAAGGAATTGCGGCTGTCGGCACAAGCGTTGGGCCTTGAAGTGATCGCCGAGCGATGGGACAACACCAACGACAGCCGCCCTTTACAGAATTTGCTGAAGAACTGCGACGTGCTGCTGGGCCTCGACGACGCCGATCTGTACAACCCGAAAACCGCAAAAAATCTGCTGTTGAGCAGCTATTCGCGACAACTGGCGCTAGTCGGCCCGAACGCCGCTTTCGTCAAGGCTGGTAGCCTGGCCAGCACCTACAGCGATCAGAACGATTGGCTGGAAGTGCTCGACGAATTGCTCGATCGGCCGCAGACAGGCTGGCCCCGTGCGTTGTATCCAAAACACTTCAAAGTGTTAAGTAATCCGCAGGTGGCTCGTTCATTGGGTATTGAACAGGTGACTGAAGCGTTTGTCGCAGCACAGTTGGCCGAAGGAGAAAGCCGCCCATGACCTTCCGTCGCGGTTGGGACATCAACACCCGCACGCAGATCATCAGCCTAGGCCCCGCCCTGTTGCTGACGTTGCTGCTGATCAGTTTCTTCACCTTCGTGCGGATCCAGGACCTGCGCCAGGAGCTCAACCACACCGGCCAGTTGATCGCCAACCAACTGGCCCCCGCCACGGAATACGGGGTGATCTCGGGCAACAACGAGGTACTCGAAAGTTTGCTCAAGGCGACGCTGGCCACGCCCAACGTGCGCTTTCTCGAAGTCCAGGACAGCGCCAACCGGATTCTGGTGTACGTCGAGCAACCGTCGGAAACCCATGCCCGCTCGCATCAGGTCGAAGTGTTCCAGGCGCCGGTGCGGCTGCAACGGATCGCGCTGAACAATGATTTCTTCCAGGGCAGCAACGTCGCCAACACGGCCCCGCCCGAGGACTACCTGGGCCGGGTGATCGTCGGCTTGTCCAATGACGCCTTCAGCCAGCGTCAGCAGGAAATCCTGTTCAAGGCCGGGATTCTCGCCTTGTTCGCGCTGCTGTTTACCTTTCTGGTGGCCCGACGCCTGGCCGGCAGCCTGTCGCAGCCGATCCGCGACATCGGCCACGCCGTGAAGGCGATTCAGGAGGGTGATTACAAAACGCCGCTGCCGATCGTCGATGACACTGAGTTGGGCGCGTTGTCGCAGCACATCAATAACCTCGCGCAAGGCCTCGAGCAGGCCAGCCGTGAGCAGCAGCAGGCCATGGCGCAATTGATCCAGACACGCGAAGAAGCGGAAAAGGCCAACAACGCCAAATCCGACTTCCTGGCGATGATGAGCCACGAACTGCGCACACCAATGAATGGCGTGCTGGGCATGCTGCAACTGCTGGAAACCACCGACATGACCGAGGAGCAGATCGAGTATGCGGCGCTGGCTTCGGAGTCGACCGAACACCTGCTCAAAGTCATCAACGACATTCTCGACTTCTCGCGCATCGAGCGTTCAGAACTGGAGCTGGAACACATTCCGTTCAACCTCGCTGACCTGATCAGCAGCTGCGCCCAGTCGTTCCAGCACAGCGCGGCGCAACGCGGGCTCGATCTGGCCCTGGCGATTCCCGAGGACATGCGCGCCTTGCAGGTTCAAGGCGACCCGACGCGGATCCGGCAGATTCTGGTCAACCTGGTGGGCAATGCGCTGAAGTTCACCGAGCAAGGCCGCGTCAGTATCGAACCGCAATGGCAGTCACTGGATCACGAACTGCTGTGGTTCACCTGCACCGTGCGCGACAGCGGCATTGGCATCTCGGCCGAAAGCCTGGAGTTGATGTTCAATGCGTTCCAGCAGGCCGACAGTTCTATTTCAAGGCGTTACGGCGGCACCGGGTTGGGATTGCCGATTGCCCGCACCCTGGCCGAACGGATGGGCGGCACCTTGCGCGCCCAGAGCGAAGAAGGCCTGGGCTCGGTGTTTACCCTGGAAATTCCGTTGGCCCTTTATAAGCAGTCACTGCCGGAGTTGAAACCACGGACACAGAGCGGCGACGGCCATGGTGAAGGACGCAATGTGCTGCTGGTGGAGGACAACCCGGTCAACCAGACGGTGATCGAAGCAATGTTGCGCAGTCTGGGCTTTACTGTCAGCGTCGCGACCGATGGCGCGCAGGCGGTGCAAAGCGCCAAAAGCCTGATATTTGAAGCGATTCTGATGGATTGCCGACTGCCGATCATCGACGGCTACGAAGCAACCCGCCAGATCCGCCTGCTCCCCGGCTGCGCAGACTTGCCGATCATCGCCCTGACCGCCAATGCCTTGCAGGGCGACCGTGAAGCGTGTTTATCAGCTGGAATGAACGATTACCTGGCCAAGCCCTTCAAACGCACTGATCTGCAGCAAATTTTGCAGCGCTGGGTGCAGTAGTACAGGCCTTTCGACCATCTGCGACTGGCGTGAAAGGCGAAAGTGCGGCAGTCTTAGGCACCCGAACAGGCCCGAAAAGGGGCTTGAATAATAATTTCAGTGCACAAGTGTACATTCATGTCCTTGGTGCTGTGACTTTCACCACAACGCAATAGTCTATGAGTAGGCTGCTGACTCGAGGCATGAACGCCTCGGTCGGCCGGGAAGATTTGCCCCACCCTGCCGCATGGGACTATTGAGGAGCTCGCATGACCCAACAAAACGCCTTTACTCGGGAAGACCTGCTGCGCTGCAGTCGCGGTGAGCTGTTCGGCCCGGGTAACGCACAACTGCCCGCCCCGAACATGCTGATGGTGGATCGCATCACCCATATCAGTGCCGAGGGTGGCAAGTACGGCAAAGGTGAATTGGTCGCCGAGCTGGATATCACTCCTGACCTGTGGTTTTTCGCCTGCCACTTCGAAGGTGATCCGGTGATGCCAGGCTGCCTGGGCCTCGACGCCATGTGGCAACTGGTCGGTTTCTTCCTCGGCTGGCAAGGTCTGCCGGGCCGTGGCCGTGCGCTGGGTTCGGGCGAAGTGAAATTCTTTGGCCAGGTCCTGCCGACCGCCAAGAAAGTCACCTATAACATTCAGATCAAGCGCGTGCTGAAGGGCAAGCTGAACCTGGCCATCGCCGATGGTTCGGTCAGTGTCGACGGCCGCGAGATCTACACCGCCGAAGGCCTTCGGGTCGGCGTTTTCACCTCCACTGACAACTTCTAAGGGTTATCCGCATGCGCCGCGTCGTTATCACTGGTCTGGGCATCGTATCGTGCCTGGGCAATGACAAAGAGACCGTCTCCGCTAACCTGCGTGCAAGCCGCCCTGGCATCCGGTTCAACCCGGAATATGCCGAAATGGGTCTGCGTAGCCAGGTTTCCGGCTCCATTGACCTTCCCCTCGAAGAGCTGATAGATCGCAAGATCTATCGCTTCGTCGGCCACGCGGCGGCGTACGCCTACCTGGCCATGAAAGACGCCATCGCAGACTCCGGCCTGACCGATGAGCAAGTCTCCAACCCGCGTACCGGCCTGATCGCCGGTTCCGGTGGCGCCTCCACGCTGAACCAGATGGAAGCGCTGGACATCCTGCGCGAGAAAGGCGTGAAGCGCGTTGGCCCATACCGCGTCACGCGGACCATGAGCAGCACCGTTTCCGCTTGCCTGGCCACACCGTTCAAGATCAAGGGCCTGAATTACTCCATCGCTTCTGCCTGCGCCACCAGTGCTCACTGCATCGGCAACGCCATGGAACAGATCCAGATGGGCAAGCAGGACGTCGTGTTCGCCGGCGGCGGTGAAGAAGAGCATTGGAGCCAATCGTTCCTGTTCGACGCCATGGGCGCACTGTCCAGCCAGTACAACGAAACCCCGGAAAAAGCTTCCCGTGCCTACGACGCCAAGCGTGACGGTTTCGTCATCGCCGGCGGTGGCGGCATGGTCGTGGTCGAAGAGCTGGAACACGCTCTGGCCCGCGGCGCGAAGATCTACGCGGAAATCGTTGGCTACGGCGCGACCTCCGACGGCTACGACATGGTCGCCCCAAGCGGCGAAGGCGCCATCCGCTGCATGCAGATGGCCATGTCCACCGTCGATACTCCGATCGACTACCTGAACACCCACGGCACCTCGACTCCGGTCGGCGACGTCGCGGAAATGAAAGGTGTGCGTGAAGTGTTCGGCGACAAGGCCCCGGCCATCAGCTCCACCAAGAGCCTGTCGGGTCACTCCCTGGGCGCCGCCGGCGTTCACGAAGCGATCTACTGCATGCTGATGATGGAAGGCAACTTCATGGCGGGCTCCGCCAACATCGAAGAATTGGACCCGGAAGTGGCAGACATGCCGATCCTGACCAAGACTCGCGAAGACGCCACCATCAACACCGTGATGAGCAACAGCTTCGGCTTCGGTGGCACCAACGCCACCCTGGTACTGAAGCGCTGGACCGGCAAGTAATACTCCGCCGTCTCGCAGCACACAAAAACGCCCCGACTGGTTCGGGGCGTTTTTTTATGCCTGAAAAAATGTGCACTGCGATGCTTTTTGTAGGAGCCAGGCTTGCCGGCGAAGGCGCACTGAAGGACGCCTTCGCCG
>NZ_JASCOM010000227.1:0-9323 GCF_029959925.1 Pseudomonas sp. PS02303 | reverse complement strand
CAGGCTCGCTCCCACAGTGGACCGCATTTCAAGGTGGGAGCGGCTTGCAGTGAAAATAGTCCACAGATGACCGCGATCCTGTGGGAGCGAGCCTGCTCGCGATGAGGCCCTCACACCCGACACACCTCGCACTGCAATGGTGCAAAACCCCGTAAACCACGCCCGTTACCGTGACTTGCCAGTCCCGTTTTGACCCATACCGAAAAATAAACCTGCCCTTCGTCGGTGCGTTTCCCCCTACAAGCGTTGTGCCTTTACCCTCTCCCCACCGATTGTCGAACAATTTCGCCACTTGACCTGCCCCGCTCTAGGATCTGGCCTAGACTCATTTTCGCGAGGTAAAACCGGTCAGTCATCTGGTGGTAAAAAACTCGAAACTTTCGGTCCTGCCCAAGGGTCAGGTTAAAGGTAGGGCCTCAGCGACTGGTGCATTCCTTGCAACGGCCCCTTCACCCTTTCTGCATTAGCGCATGGGGCAGCATTTGCTCACCGATGCGAAGCGCGTTTGCGCCCGGCCACAGGATTTGGCCACGAACACCGTTGGTGCCAGACCTAGAATTAGATCAACAACACGGGAGATTCATATGATTAGTGCGGCTTTAGATATTCAGGGAGAGCGTGCTCATCAGCAGGTCGGCGAATCAAGCGCCGTGAATGCTCCGAGCGCCAAATCGATCAGCGTACCAGGCACCAAAACGCTGTCACCGGCTGCCAGTCAGAATCCGAACAGAAAGAAGGTATTGTTCGTCACCTCCGAGATCGCCGATCTGGTCAAGACCGGCGGCCTGGGTGACGTTTCCGCAGCGCTGCCCCGGGCCATGTCTCATCTGCACGATGTGCGGGTGCTGATCCCCGGTTACCCGCAAGTGCTGCACAGTGAAAACCCGATCCATATCATCGGTGAACTGGGTGGGCACGCCGCACTGCCACCCTGCAAGATCGGACGCATGGACATGCCGGACGGTCTGGTCATTTACGTGTTGATCTGCCCCGAACTCTACGAGCGCGAAGGTTCGCCTTACGGCGCCAACAACGGCCGCGATTGGCCGGACAACCACATTCGTTTCGCCCGCCTGGGCCTGGCCGCCGCCGATATCGCCGCCAATCTGGCACAAATCCACTGGTGCCCGGATCTGGTGCATGCCCATGACTGGCCAGCCGGCCTGGCGCCAGCGTACATGCACTGGCGTGGACAGCGCACCCCGACGCTCTTCACCATTCACAACCTGGCCTATCAAGGCGTCACCAGCCTGGGCTCGTGCCCTGAACTCGGTATTCCCAACCATGCCTTGCAACAGGAAGGCATGGAGTTCTACGGCAAGATGTCGTTCCTCAAGGCCGGCATGGCCTATTCGAGCCACATCACCACCGTCAGCGCCACTTACGCCCAGGAAATCACCACGCCGGCCTTCGGCTGCGGTCTCGACGGCTTTCTCGCCGCCAAGACCCAGCAAGGCCTGCTCAGCGGTATTCCCAATGGCATCGATGAAAGCTGGGACGCCGCCACCGACCCGCACCTGTTCTGCCCGTTCGGCATCGGCGACTGGGACGGCAAAGCAGTCAACGCCGCCCATGTCCGCGACCTGTTCGGCCTGGAAGACTCCGAAGGCCCGCTGTTCGCCGTGGTCTCGCGCCTGGTCTATCAGAAAGGTCTGGACCTGACCGAAGCGGTCTCCGAATACATCGTCAACAACGGGGGCCAGATCGCGATCATCGGTCGTGGCGAGCCCGAAGAAGAACAAGCCATGCGGGAACTCGCCCTGCGCTTCCCCGGGCAAGTCGGCGTGCGCATCGGCTTCAATGAAACCGACGCCCGTCGCATGTTCGCCGGCAGTGATTTCCTGTTGATGCCGTCGCGTTACGAGCCATGCGGCTTGAGCCAGATGTACGCCCAGCGCTTCGGCTCGCTGCCGGTGGCCCGCAATACCGGCGGTCTGGCCGACACCATCGAAAACGGCGTGACCGGTTTCCTGTTCGACGAATCCACGGTGGAGAGCTATCAAGAAGCCCTGAGCCGCGCGTTCAAGGTGTTCGCCTTCCCGGGCCTGCTCAGCGCCATGCGGTGCCGCGCCATGGCCGCGCCGTTCAACTGGTGCAAGGCGGTTGAACCCTACGCCGAACTCTACGAACGACTGGTCGCCAAAGCCCTGGGTAAATCGGGCAAACAGTAAAAAGAGGTTTTCAACGATGCCGTTACGGACCCTTGAGACCTGGCCCCACGGCGCAATCATGCTGGACGCAGAACACACGCGTTTTGCCTTGTGGGCGCCAGATGCGTTTTACGTCAGTGTCGAACTGGAAGATGGACAATCCTTGCCGCTACTGCCTCAGGCTGATGGCTGGTTCGTGATCAAGACCCGTTGCACGGCGGGTACGCGTTACCGCTACAACATCGATGGCGAGCTGGAGGTGCCGGACCCGGCCTCCCGCGCGCAGGCCGGCGATATCAGCGACCACAGCGTGGTGGTCGATCCACTCGCCTATCAGTGGCAGAACAGCGCCTGGACCGGCCGCCCCTGGAACGAGGCGGTCATCTACGAATTGCATGTCGGTGCGCTCGGCGGCTTCAGTGAAGTCGAGAAGCACCTGGCGCGCCTCGTTGACCTGGGCATCACTGCGATCGAGCTGATGCCGCTGGCGCAGTTCCCCGGCGATCGCAACTGGGGTTACGACGGGGTTCTGCCCTACGCGCCCCAATCGTCCTATGGCACTCCCGAACAACTTAAACACCTGATCGACACCGCCCACGGCCATGGCCTGGCGGTGATTCTCGACGTGGTCTACAACCACTTCGGCCCGGACGGCAATTACCTGCATCACTACGCCAAGGGCTTTTTTCGCGAAGACAAGCACACGCCTTGGGGTGCGGCCATCGATTTCCGGCGCCGCGAAGTGCGGGACTTTTTTATCGACAATGCGCTGATGTGGTTGCTGGAATACCGCTTCGATGGTCTGCGCCTGGATGCCGTGCACGCCATTGAGAGCCCGGACTTTCTTCAGGAACTGGCGCAGACGGTTCGCGAGCAAACCAACCCGGCGCGGCACGTCTGGCTGACGGTCGAGAACGAACACAACCAGGCCAGCCTGCTGGAGGAAGGATTCGACGCGCAGTGGAACGATGACGGCCACAACGCCTTGCACGTTTTGCTGACCGGTGAAACCGACGCCTACTACGCTGACTATGCCGACAACCCCACGGAAAAACTGGCGCGCTGCCTGAGCCAGGGCTTCGTGTTTCAAGGCCACGTGACCCGCCACGGGACAACCCGGGGCGAGCCCAGCGGTCACCTGCCGCCCAGCGCGTTCGTGCTGTTTTTGCAGAACCATGACCAGATCGGCAACCGTGCCTTCGGCGAACGCTTGCATCAATTGGCTCCCCTCGAAGCCCTGAAAGCGGCGACCGCGCTGTTGCTGCTGTCGCCGATGATCCCGCTGATGTTCATGGGCGACGAATTCGCGGCCGAAGAGCCGTTCCTGTTCTTTACCAGCCATCACGGTGAACTGGCGGAGCTGGTCCGCGAAGGGCGACGGAATGAATTCGCGGCCTTCAGCGCCTTTGCCGATCCTCATAGACGCGAACAGATCCCCGATCCGAACGCGCCACAGACCTTTGAAGCGTCGCGGCCAAAACTGAGCGCCACCCGGCAATCGGCCATGCAGGGGCTGTATCACCAACTGCTGCGGATTCGCCACGACCACATCATCCCCCACCTGCCGGGCGCTCAAGCCCTGGGTGCCGAGGTGTTGGGCGAAGGTGCAGTGACAGCGCGCTGGCGACTGGGCAATGGCCGTCAGCTGCGCATTGACCTGAACCTCAGCGACAAGCCAGTGGTCCACTCCCCACAGGCCGACGCCAGGTTGTTGTTCGAAACGCCGCCTCAGTCAGCCGGCCTGTTGGAACAGGGCACCCTTGCCCCGTATTGCGCGCTAGTCAGCCTCACGGCCGCAGCCCCCTTGCTACCCCCGGATGGAGAGCGCCAATGAGTGATGCGCAATTGGAAATACTGGCCGGCCGTGCCGGTTTGGCAGTCGACTGGATCGACGCCAACGGCCGCCCGCAGAAAGTCGCCCCCTCGGTATTGCGCAATGTCCTGATCGGACTCGGCCACCCGGCCAGCACCGCACAGGAAATCGACGCCAGCCTCCTGCAATTGCAGGAGGTGCAACAGACCCGGCATCTGCCGCCGCTCATTACCGCCGATTTCGGCGTCAGCCTCGACCTGGCGCATTTCTTTGAACCGGAATCGCCGTGCGAGATCCACCTTGAAGATGGCTCACGACTCAACCTGAAACTGGACGCCGAGGCCCAACTGCCCGGCCTGGTTCCGGTCGGGTATCAGCACGTCAGCATCGACGGACAATCATTTACCCTGGCCGTGGCACCGGCGCGTTGCTACAGCGTCGGCGATGCCGTCGACAGTCCGATCCCGCGCACCTGGGGCCTCAGCGTGCAGTTGTACTCGCTGCGTCGCGCCGGCGATGGCGGGTTCGGCGATACCCAGGCGCTGGAAGACCTCGCTCGAGTGGCCGGCGAACGCGGTGCCGAGGCACTGGCGATCAGTCCGCTGCACGCGATGTTTGGCAGCGACACCCAACGCTACAGCCCGTATTCACCGTCCAGCCGGTTGTTTCTCAACAGCCTCTACGCTGCGCCGGGCGCTATTCTCGGTGAGCGCGCGTGGCGTGCCGCGATAGACGCCACCGGCCTCGCTGCCGAACTGCAACACCTGGAAGAACAGCCGCTGATTGACTGGCCCGTGGCCGCCGAAGCCAAGCATCGTTTACTGCAAGCCTTGTATGAAGGCTTCGTCCAGGGCGAACACCCGTTGCATGCCGATTTCAGCAGTTTCCGCCACGCGGCCGGTGAGGCACTGGAAAACCACTGCCGCTTCGAAGCCATACAAGAAGCGCGCGCCGCCAAGGGTGAAACCCTCGACTGGCGCGAGTGGCCGGAACAATGGCGCGACCCGCGCAGCGCCGCCCTCGCCGAATTTGCCGAAGAGAACGCCGGTCGCATTGGCTTCTTCGCGTTCAGCCAATGGCTGATCACCCGTTGCCTGGAGCGCGCACAAACCGCCGCCCGCAGCGCGGGGATGAGCATTGGGCTGATCGCTGATCTGGCGGTGGGTGCCGACGGCGGTGGCAGTCAGGCGTGGAGTCGCCAGGACGAACTGCTCGCCTCACTGACGGTGGGGGCGCCACCGGACATTCTCAACCGCACCGGCCAGGGCTGGGGCATTTCCGCATTCTCTCCTGAAGGCCTGGTGCGCAACGGCTTTCGCGCTTTCATCGAAATGCTCCGGGCCAATTTCGCCCACGCCGGCGGCTTGCGCATTGATCACGTCATGGGCCTGCAACGGCTGTGGGTGATCCCCAATGGCTCGCCGCCCGCCGACGGCGCCTACCTGTATTACCCGGTGGACGACCTGCTGCGCCTGCTCAGCCTTGAATCCCATCGCCATCAGGCGATCGTACTGGGCGAAGACCTCGGGACGGTGGCCGATGGTCTGCGGGAAAAACTCATCGCCCGCTCGATCCTCGGCATGCGCGTGCTGCTGTTTGAACAGGACAACGCGCACTTCAAATCGATTCTCGACTGGCCGGACAACGCTCTCGCGACCACCAGCACTCATGACCTGCCGACGCTCAATGGCTGGTGGCATGGCCGTGACATCGACTGGAACGCCCGATTGGGCCTGGTCGATGCCACGGGTGAAATCGAATGGCGCCATCACCGTGAGCGCGAGCGTGAAGGCCTGCGTCGCGTGCTGAGCGAGGACCCGCAGAACTTCCGCGAAGAATCCCATGAGACGGACCAGATACTGGACGCGGCGGTACGCTTTCTCGGGCATACCCGGGCACCGCTGGTGTTGCTGCCACTGGAAGATGCCCTGGGCATCGAACAACAGGCCAACCTGCCCGGCACCATCGACACGCACCCCAACTGGTCGCGGCGCTTGCCGGGCAGCAGTGAAGCGCTGCTCGATGACCCGGACGCCTCGCGGCGCCTGGAATTGCTCGCCTGCGCGCGACTTCAGGCTGGCGAGCGTGACCAATGAATCAGTCAATACAACCGCTGCCGCTTCGCGCGTCGTTGCGCCTGCAATTCCATAAAGGCTTCACGCTGGATCAAGCCGTGCCGTTGGTGCCGTACTTTGCCAGCCTGGGCATCAGCCACGTCTATGCCTCGCCACTGCTTGCTGCCCGCGCCGGTTCAATGCACGGGTACGACGTGGTGGACCCGACCACGGTCAACCCTGAGCTGGGCGGCGAAGCGGCCCTGCGCCGCCTGGTTGCGGCCCTGCGCGAACACAAGATGGGGCTGATCCTCGACATCGTCTCCAACCACATGGCCGTCGGTGGTAGTGATAACCCTTGGTGGCTGGATTTGCTGGAGTGGGGACGCCTGAGCCCTTACGGCGAGTTTTTCGACATTCAATGGCACTCACCCGACCCGCTGATGGAGGGCCAGTTGCTGCTGCCTTTCCTCGGCAGCGATTACGGCGTCGCCTTGCAAGACGGCACCCTGCCCTTGCGCTTTGATGCACAACGCGGTGCGTTTTATGTCGAGCACTACGAGCATCACTTCCCGATCTGCCCGTCGAGCTACGGTGAACTGCTGCGAACCGACGACGAGCAACTCAAGTTTCTCGCCGACCGTTTCAGTGCTTTGAGCTACCAGACCGACTCGCACAGCCTGGCGCAACCGCTGAAGGCAGAGCTGCGCGAACTGGCCAGTGACCCTGCGATCCTGCAGTGCATTCAGCAGAATCTCAGTGCCTACGATTCGCTGACGCCCGATGGTTTTAAGCGGCTGCACAACCTGCTCGAACGCCAAAGCTATCGGCTGGCCAGTTGGCGCACGGCGGCGGATGACATCAATTGGCGGCGTTTTTTCGATGTCAACGAATTGGGCGGCCTGCGGGTCGAACGCCCCGCCGTGTTCGAAGCGACCCACGCGAAAATCTTCGAGTTGGTGGCTGAAGGGCTGGTCGACGGTCTGCGCATCGACCACATCGACGGCCTCGCCGACCCGCGCGGCTACTGCCGCAAACTACGGCGTCGGGTCGATACCCTGTCGCCCGACCGGCACCTGCCAATCTACGTCGAGAAGATTCTCGGTGAAGGTGAAACCCTGCACCGCGACTGGTCGGTGGACGGCACCACCGGTTACGAATTCATGAACCAGTTGTCGTTGCTGCAGCACGATCCCGAGGGTGAAAAGGTTCTGGGTGAACTGTGGAATCGCTTCAGCGAACGGCCCGCCGACTTCCGTCAGGAAGCGCAATTGGCGCGCCAGCAGATTCTCAACGGCTCCTTGGCCGGCGATTTCGAGAGTGTGGCCCAGGCGTTGCTGCAAGTGGCTCGGGACGATCTGATGACCCGCGACCTGACCTTGGGCGCGATCCGTCGGGCGTTGCAGGAACTGATCGTGCATTTCCCGGTGTACCGCACCTACATCAGCCCGCGTGGCCGTTCTGCCGAAGACGATGTGTTTTTCCAGCAGGCCATGGACGGTGCCCGGCAGACCCTCGGCGAGGCCGATTGGCCGGTGCTCGATTGCCTGGCCGGTTGGCTCGGCGGTGAGCCGTGGCGCAAACGCCCGGTGGGTCGTCAGCGCAAGATCCTCAAGCATGCCTGTGTGCGGTTCCAGCAACTGACTTCACCCGCCGCAGCCAAGGCTGTGGAAGACACCGCGTTCTATCGCTCAGCGGTGCTGCTGTCGCGCAATGATGTGGGCTTCAGCACCGAGCAATTCAGTGCGTCGGTCGCCGATTTCCATGCCGTCTGCATCAATCGCCTGGAGCAGTTTCCGGACAACCTGCTGGCCACCGCCACCCACGACCACAAACGCGGCGAAGACACCCGCGCGCGGTTGGCGGTGTTGAGTGAACGCAGCGCCTGGTACGCCGAGCAGGTCCCGCTGTGGCGGACTCTTGCCCGGCCCTTGCGTGAAGACGACCAGATGCCCTCGGCGGGCGATGAATTGATCCTGTATCAAGCGCTCCTCGGCAGCTGGCCACTCGACTTGCACGGTTACGATCAACCGGCGCTGGAGAACTACACTCAACGGGTGTGGCAGTGGCAACAAAAAGCCTTGCGCGAAGCCAAATTGCAAAGCAGCTGGAGCGCGCCGAACGAGGCTTACGAAAACGCCGTTCAGCAATTCCTGCAACGCTTGCTGCTCAGCCCTGAAGGCGAGCTCTTGTGCACCGCACTCAGCAAAGCCGCCAAGAGCATCGCCGTCCCCGGCGCCCTCAACGGGTTGGCGCAAACCTTGCTGCGCATGACCGTGCCGGGGATCCCGGACCTCTACCAGGGCAACGAGTACTGGGACTTCTCGCTGGTGGACCCGGACAACCGCCGGCCGGTGGATTACGAGAGCCGCCAACAGGCGATGCAGGTGCCGTTGAATCTGCCTGACCTGTTGACCAACTGGCGTGACGGGCACATCAAGCAAACCCTGATCAAGCAGGTGTTGAACCTGCGGGCCGAGCATGCGGAGCTGTTTCGACGAGGGACGTATCAAGCCCTTGAGGTCGTGGGCAGCCAGGCTCACCGAGTGCTGGCCTTTGCTCGCGAACATCAGGGAAAACGGGCCATCGTGATCGTACCGATTCGATGCGCCCCGCTGCTGGAAAACAGTGCCGAACCCTGGGTTGACGCGCTGCGCTGGGGCGATACACGGGTGAAATTACCGTTCACCGCCTCTGAGGAAAATCTGAAGGGACTTTTCTCGAGCACAGCAGTCACACACCACAGGGAGCTGAACATCAGCGCCGCGCTGGGGGATTTCCCGGTCAATCTCTTTATTCAAACGTTTACCCAAGCTTGAGTTCAGTTCAGGAGTATTGCGATGAGTACCGACGATAAACGCGTTCGCGAATTTGCCTATCAAATCTGGGAATCGGAAGGTAAGCCTGAGGGCCAGGACGCCCGGCATTGGGAGATGGCGCGCAAGCTGGCTGAAGCCGAAGCCCTGGCCCCCAAAAAATTGCCCAAGGCTGCCGGCAGTAAAACGGTTGCCAAGCCTGCTGTGGCCAAAGCCAATGGCAAGGTGCCCGAGCCGAAAGCCAAGGCCAAGCCTGCAGCGGCTTCAAAGGTGATTCCGCCCGGCGAAAAAGCTGCCGAGAAGAAGCCTAAAGCAGCGCGCAAACCGCCTGCTGTCTGACGCTTCACTGTCGCGTCCTGATTGACCTCGTGGCCAGCCCCCTGGCCACCGTGGGCTTGCTCGCCCACGAAAAACCTGTAGGAGCGAGGCTTGCCCGCGAAGGCGGCATGTCAGTCGATTCAACTGTGACTGAAACACCGCCTTCGCGGGC
>NZ_JASCOM010000226.1:0-9332 GCF_029959925.1 Pseudomonas sp. PS02303 | reverse complement strand
AGGCTTGCCCGCGAAGGCGTCCTGACATTCAACAGTGATGTCGGCTGATCCATCGCCTTCGCGGGCAAGCCTCGCTCCTACAAGGAATCGGGCAAGGCATCCAGGTAGTTTGGCCTGCAAGACCCTGCGGTCTTTGGGAGCTCCACCATGTTGAACACCCTTCTTCCAATCCTGTTGTTCGCTGCCCTGGGCCTTGCCGTCCTCGGCGCGTTGCGGCGGGTGGCTATGTGGCGCCGGGGCCGTGCCTCCAAGGTCGACCTGATCGGCGGCCTGTTCGCCATGCCCAAGCGCTACATGGTCGATTTGCACCACGTCGTGGCGCGGGACAAATACATCGCCAACACCCACGTGGCCACGGCCGGTGGTGCGGTGGCGTCCATCGTGCTGGCGATTCTGGTGCACGGTTTCGGCCTGCATAACCGCATTCTCGGCTACGCGCTGCTGTTGATGACGGTGGTGATGTTCGTCGGTGCGATCTTCGTGTACCTGCGTCGTCGCAACCCACCGGCGCGCCTGTCCAAAGGGCCGTGGATGCGCCTGCCGAAAAGCCTGTTGGCGTTCTCGGCGAGCTTCTTCCTGTTGACCCTGCCGGTGGCCGGCATCCTCCCGGAAAACTTCGGCGGTTGGGTGGTGGCGGCGATCCTCGGCCTCGGTGTTTTGTGGGGTGTGAGTGAACTGTTCTTCGGCATGACCTGGGGCGGGCCGATGAAGCACGCCTTCGCCGGGGCCCTGCACCTGGCTTGGCACCGTCGCGCCGAACGCTTTGGCGGCGGCCGTTCCACCGGTTTGAAACCGCTGGACCTGAACGACCCGAGCGCACCGTTGGGCGTGGAAAAACCCAAGGATTTCACCTGGAACCAACTGCTCGGCTTCGACGCCTGCGTGCAGTGCGGTAAATGCGAAGCCGCGTGCCCTGCATTCGCCGCCGGCCAGCCGCTGAACCCGAAAAAACTGATTCAGGACATGGTCGTCGGCCTGGCCGGTGGCACCGACGCCAAGTTCGCTGGCAGCCCGTATCCGGGCAAGGCCATCGGCGAGCACGCCGGCAACCCGCATCAACCGATCGTCAACGGTTTGGTGGACGCCGAGACCCTGTGGTCCTGCACCACGTGCCGGGCTTGTGTCGAGGAATGCCCGATGATGATCGAGCACGTCGACGCCATCGTCGACATGCGCCGCCATCTGACCCTGGAAAAAGGCGCCACTCCGAACAAGGGCGCCGAAGTCCTGGAAAACCTGATCGCCACCGATAACCCGGGCGGTTTCGCGCCGGGCGGGCGAATGAACTGGGCGGCGGATTTGAACCTCAACCTGATGAGCGAGAAGAAATCCGTCGACGTGCTGTTCTGGGTTGGCGACGGCGCCTTCGACATGCGCAACCAGCGCACCCTGCGCGCTTTCGTCAAAGTGTTGAAAGCAGCCAAGGTCGACTTCGCGGTGCTGGGGCTCGAAGAGCGCGACAGCGGTGACGTGGCCCGACGCCTGGGCGACGAAGCAACCTTCCAGTTGTTGGCCAAACGCAACATCCAGACCCTGGCCAAGTACAGCTTCAACCGCATCGTCACCTGTGACCCGCACAGCTTCCACGTGCTGAAAAACGAGTACGGCGCCTTCGACGGCAACTACCTGGTGCAGCACCACAGCACCTACATGGCCGAAATCATCGGCGCTGGCGCCTTGAACCTTGGCCAGCACAAAGGCAGCAGCGTGACGTATCACGACCCGTGCTACCTCGGCCGCTACAACGGCGAATACGAGGCGCCGCGTGAAGTGCTGCGCGCCCTCGGCATTGAAGTCAAAGAGATGCAACGCTCCGGTTTCCGCTCGCGCTGCTGCGGCGGCGGTGGCGGGGCGCCGATCACCGACATTCCGGGCAAGCAACGGATCCCTGACATGCGCATGGACGACATCCGCGAAACCGGCGCCGAACTGGTGGCCGTGGGTTGCCCGCAATGCACCGCGATGCTCGAAGGCGTGGTCGAACCGCGTCCGCTGATCAAGGACATCGCCGAATTGGTGGCGGACGCGTTGCTCGAAGACGCGGCGCCGAGCAAGCCGACCAAACCGGCCCAACGTGAACCTGCGGAGGCCCACTGATGAGCGACATTATCCGCCGCGACCCCCGCGCCGAATGGATTGCCCGTAACCGCCTGCACCCGCTGCACGCGGCCATGCAACCGGCGCAACACAGCTGGATGGGCCCTAACGGCGTCATCCGCAAGAACCTGCACGGCATCGGTTTTATCGGTCCCAACGGCATCAAGCGCATTGACCGCAGCGGCGCTCAGCAGGGCGGCGCGACCAAACGCTCGGCGGCCGTGGAAGTGCAATTGCCACTGCATCAAGTGCCTGCACCTGCGTTTTACATCAGCGTGGTGCCGGACATGGTCGGCGGCCGCTTGAGCAGCCACGACCGCGACTTGCTCGGTCTGGCTCATCAACTGGCCGGCAAGGAAGGCGCGGTGTTGGCCGTGGTTTTCGGCGAACACAAAGAAAACGCCTTCACTACCGCAGGCGTCGATCGCTTGCTGGTATTGGATGGCGATGAATTCAGCGGTTATGCACCGGAGCAACGGGTCCAGGGTCTGCGGGCTGTGGATAACCAGTTCAGTCCGCGTCACTGGCTGCTGCCGGACAGCCGCAGCGGTGGCGGTGAACTCGGTCGGCGCTTTGCCGCCGCACTGGGCGAACGCCCGGCCACGCGGGTCTGGCAGGTCAAGGATCAGGAATGCATCGGCCGCGCCGGTGCCGGTTTACAGGACCTTGCGCGTCCGGTCGCACGCTTGATTCTGGCCGCTGCCGAGTGCGCAGAACCGGTCAGCGAAACCCGTCACGAAGCGTTGCCCGTGGAGTTATCCACAGCCGTCGCACGCAGCTTGTCGCGCATTGAAGATTTGGGCGCGGTGGCGGTGGATCCGGCGGCGATTCCGATGGCCGAAGCCGAATTCATCTTCTCCGGCGGCAACGGAGTCAAGGACTGGGGACTTTTCCACAGGACCGCTGAAGCCCTTGGCGCCACCGAAGGCGCGTCGCGGGTGGCGGTGGACGATGGCTTCATGGCGCGCGATCGCCAAGTCGGCGCGTCCGGTACCTGGGTCACCGCGCGGGTTTACGTGGCGGTGGGGATTTCGGGGGCGATCCAGCACCTGCAAGGCATTGGTGCCTGCGACAAGGTGGTGGCAATCAACCTCGACCCTGGCTGCGACATGATCAAACGAGCCGACTTGTCGGTGATCGGTGAGAGCGCCGAAATTCTTCAAGCCTTGATCGCGGCGGTAGAGGCTTACCGCAACGAAGCCAAGCGCGATGCGGCTTAAGGAAAGGAAAGGGTTATGAGCACGAAAATCATCAGCTTGGTGTCCATCGGCGCCCACCCGACCTCCGGCCGGCCACGTCGCGCGGAGCAGGATGCGCGGGCGGTGGAACTGGGTCTGCAACTGGCTGGGGATAACTTGCACGTGCTGCATGCCGGCGATGTCGCAGAGCCGGCGTTGCGCGCTTATCTGGGCATGGGCCTGGAACAACTGCATGTGCTCGAACAACCGCAAGGCGCCGATGCACTGCCGGCATTGACTGCGTACCTGCGCGACGCCGGGGCGCAAGTGGTGCTGACCGGCAGTCAGGCGGAAACCGGCGAAGGCTCGGGCATGCTCCCGTTCCTGCTGGCGGAAAGCCTCGGCTGGCCGCTGGTGGTGGGGCTGGCTCAAGTGGAATCCATCGACGGTAATTCAGCGCTGGTGCTGCAAGCCTTGCCTCGCGGTCAACGCCGTCGGTTGAAAGTGCGGCTGCCGTTTCTCGCAACTGTGGATAACGCTGCACCGAAACCTCGGCAGAGCGCCTACGGCCCGGCCCGACGCGGGGTGTTGCAGGCCGATGAAGTCGAAGTGATCGATGATGAATTGTTGGCCGTCGCCACGCTGCAACCGGCCAAGCCACGTCCAAAACGTCTGAAGGTGATCAAGGCCAAGAGCGGCGCGGACCGGATGAAAGCTGCGACGGCCAAGGCCAGTGGCGGCGGTGGGCAAGTGCTCAAAGGCGTGACCGCGCAGGCCGGGGCTGAGGCGATTCTCAAGTTGCTGATCGAAGAAGGCGTCGTCCGCTAACCGAAAATCAGCACAGAACCCATGTGGGAGCGAGCAGGCTCACTCCCACAGGGTGTCCGTGTCACCGACATTTATGGGGAAACAATGGCAGTAGAATTTCGTTCGGCAGTGCGCGCCGATGCGCGTGAGATTGCGCGTCTGTTTCAAATCACATCGGAGGGGGCTGCCGATTACATTTGGAGCCAACTCGCCCAGCCCGGTCAGGATCTGCTGGACGTCGGCGCCATTCGTTACGCCCGCGACGACGTGGATTTCTCCTGGCAGAACTGCCTTATCGCAGAGTCGGAGGGCCGGGTCATCGGCATGCTGCACAGTTACGTGATGCGTCACGATCCGCTGGCAGAGCCGACGACCGATCCGGTCCTGGCGCCCTACGCGAAGATGGAAATCCCCGACACCCTGTACATCTCCAGCCTGGCGTTGCATGAAGGCTGGCGCAACCTGGGCCTGGGCAAGCAATTCCTTGCCTACGCCTACGACCGTGCCAACCGGCTCGGGCTCAACGGCTTGAGCCTGATCGACTACGCCGCCAACACTGGCGCGCGTCGGTTCTATGAGCGTCATGGCTTCCGCATCGTCGACACCTGCCAGATCACGCCCCATCCAATGATTCGGGTCACGGGGGAGGCCTACCTGATGTACCGGCCATGAACATTAACCCGATGTTGCGCCAGATTCAGGTTGGCGTTTTCATCCCATACAGAAAACCCATGGTTACCCACAATCCCTGTTAGCGCTTCTGTGGATAACATGTTCGCCCTTCGCTACACACCATACAAAACAAGCCCTGCAAACCTTCGTACAAAAAACAACCAGGCTAACTTGCGGTTTTTACAGGCTTTTTCGAGAGGATAAGTTTGTCCCCTAGCCAATACTTGCCCCCAATCTCTGTTAGCGCATCTGTGGATAAGATGTTCGCTGTCCGCTACAGGCCTTATAAAACGGGCTTGTCAGGTGGCTGGTTAAAAAACGACCAAGTCAGCGGTTTTGCGCGACTAATCACCCGCAAAGCCCGATATATTGCGGTTTTCAGAGGTTTTCCACAGATCGGCGGAAGTTGCCCCCAAAGTCTGTTGGCGCTTCTGTGGATAAGGTGTTCGCCATCCGCTGCAAGCCACGTATAACGTGCCCTGCAAGCTTTAGATCAAAAAACAACCAATCGCTGTGGAAAACCGGCCTTCTGGATAAGTCACGGTTTTTCTTCGGTTTCTGTGGAGAAAGATTCCCGCCTATCCACACTTGTCCCCATTAGCTGTGGGTGGAGGTGTGGATAACTTGTTCGCCAAACCCTGAAAGCCACGTCCCGCATAGGCTTGAATGGAATAGATCAGATTTCATACAGTTCTAAGCCGCTGGCTTGACTTCGATCGGTCGTCTGTCTTCACTCACAGATCACAAGGACCGCCGTCATTTATCCACATCTGGTTCAGGGAGAACGCGTGATGGATAGCCAGCCCGCCCCCATTTTCTTCGCAACGTGCGTGCCCCTCCCGGCGGTCTTGTTGCGCAAACGCATTCACCGCCGCGCCGCCAATCAGCGCGCTCGCCTATAGCGCCCGACCTTTCGTAGTGACACCCGCGTGCTGCCGTTGAGTTCACTCAGTGGCCAGGTACTCGTTCGCCCATCGATTGCAGGCAACCGCAGAGTTGCCCTATCTGCCTGATAGAGGAAAGTCCCATGACACGGATCGCAACGCCCATCAGCGACATCAAGGAACATTACGACGTGATCGTCATCGGCTCGGGTTACGGCGGCGGAATCGCGGCGTCGCGCCTGTCCCGCGCCGGCAAGCGGGTCTGCCTGCTGGAACGGGGCCGGGAGATACAACCCGGCGAATACCCGAACACGATGCTGGCAGCCACCGAGGAATTGCAGGTGCACGACCCGGACGGCCACATCGGTTCGCGCACCGGGTTGTTCGATCTGCACGTCAACGCCCAGCAGAACGTGGTGGTCGGTTGCGGCCTGGGCGGTACGTCGCTGATCAACGCCAACGTCGCCCTCGAACCGGAGCCCGGTGTGTTCGACGATCCGCGCTGGCCATTGGCGGTGCGCGAACATCGCGACACCTTGCTCAAGGACGGTTACGCCCGGGCGCGGGAAATGCTCAAGCCCAATCCGTATCCCAGCACTTCACCGGTGTTGCCGAAACTCGAAGCCAACAAGAAGTCGGCGGACTACCTCAAGCAAGGCGCGCATTTTTACCGGCCGCCGATCAACGTGACCTTCGACAAACTGCCGAACAACCTCAACCATGTCGGTGTTGAACAACTGCCTTGCAACCATTGCGGCGACTGCGTCTCGGGCTGTAACAACAAGGCCAAGAACACCACGCTGATGAATTATCTGCCGGACGCCTGGAACCATGGCGCGGAGATTTTCTGCCAGGCGCAGGTGCGGCATCTGGAGCGCGACGGCGATGGCTGGATCGTGCACTTCCAGTACCTGGACAGTGGCCGCGAGAAGTTCTCGGCGCCGACGCTGTTCGTCAAAGCCGACATCGTCGTGGTGTCTGCCGGCACCCTTGGCTCCACCGAAATCCTCCTGCGCTCCCGGGACAAAGGCCTGTCGATGTCCGGCCAGCTCGGCGAGAACATGAGCGGCAACGGCGACATCCTCGGCTTCGGTCACAATTGCGCACAACCGATCAATGGCATCGGTTTCGGCGCGCATCCGGCGAAGGAATTGCAGCCGGTCGGCCCGTGCATCACCTCGGTCATCGACATGCGCACCGAAGGCGACTGGCGTAGCCGCATGGTCATCGAAGAAGGATCGATCCCCGGTGCCCTCGGTCGGCCGATGGTGCCGAGCATGGCCGGGTTCGCCGAGCTGATCGGTCAGCCCACCGACGACAGTTTTACCGGCAAGTTGAAGTACAAGGAACGCGAAGCCGAAAGCTTCCTCCGTGGCCCGTATTACGGTGCGCTGCACAACATGCAGACGTACCTGATCATGAGCCACGACGACGGCAAGGGCCGGATGGTGCTGGACAGCAAGGATCAGCTGCGCATCGACTGGCCGGGCGTTGGCGAGCAGGAAAACGTCAAGATCGGCAACGAACGGCTGCACCTGAGCACCAAGGCACTGGGCGGCATCTGGGTCGAGAACCCGATCTGGACCAAGCTGCTCAAGCACAGCATCGTCTCGGTACACCCCCTGGGCGGTTGCGTCATGGGCGAGGACGCGGGGCAGGGCGTGGTCAACCACAAGGGTCAGGTGTTCAGCGGCGCCAGCGGGACTGACGTGTATGTCGGTTTGTACGTGACCGACGGCGCGGTAATTCCGACGTCCCTGGCGGTCAATCCGCTGCTGACGATTTCCGCGGTGAGCGAGCGCAACATGGGCCTGCTGGCTGCCGATCGCGGCTGGCAGATCGACTACACGCTGCCTTCGGCCCCACGCAAACAAGTGGCGCCGCCAACGCTCGGCGTGCAATTCACCGAAACCATGAAAGGCTACTTTTCCCGGGCCTTCACCGCAGCCCAAAGTACTGACCTGAAGGTCTACGAAGCGGCGGCCAAACGCGGCGAGGCAGATAACTCGCCCATCGATTTCACCCTGACCATCACCGCCAACGACCTCAATCGCATGATCAAGGAGCCGGAGCACGCCGCGACGCTGGTCGGTACGGTCAACGCCCCGAGCCTGTCGCCGCAGCCGCTGACCGCCAGCAACGGCGTGTTCAACCTGTTCGAGCAGTATCAGCAGCAGGTCGGCGTGCGCCACATGAAGTACGACATGAAACTGACCGCCGAGGACGGCAGCGACTTTTACTTCAGCGCCTTCAAGACCGTGCCCGAGGACAACGGCGTGCTGAACATCTGGCACGACACCAGCACCCTCTACGTGACGCTGTATCGCGGGCCGGACAAGACCGGCGAGGTGATCGGCAGCGGGGTGATGCACATCCATCCGACCGACTTTGCCAAGCAAATGACCACCATGAAGGTGCTCAACGCCCGCAACGAACGCGAACGCATCGAAGGCCTGGCGCGGTTCGGCAAGTTCTTCGCCGGGATTCTCTGGGAGAGCTATGGCGGCGTGTTCGCTGGCGACATCTACTTCAATCCCGACGCACCGCCACGGCTCAAACGCCCCCTGGATGCGCCGTCGCCAGTGGTGCATTTCTTCCAGACCGAAGACAACGTCGAATTGCGCCTGACCCGTTATCAGGGCGGCAGCAAAGGGCCGGTGATGCTGGTTCATGGGTTGGGAGTAGGCTCGAATATTTTCTCCACCGACACCATCCAGACCAACCTGCTGGAGTACATGTGCAAGCACGAGTACGACGTCTGGCTCCTGGATTTGCGGGTGAGCATCCTGCTGCCGGCGAGCAAGAAGGAATGGAACGGCGACCAGATCGCCCAGTACGACTTCAAGGCGGCCATCGCGCAGATCCGCCAGGCAACCGAGGCGGCGGACGTGCAGTGCGTGGTGCATTGCTACGGCGCGACGACCTTCTTCATGTCGTTGCTGGCCGGGCTACAGGGCGTGCGCTCGGTGGTCTGCTCGCAGATCGCGGCGGATACAGTGGTCGCCACGGCAACCGGGCTCAAGGCCGGTTTGCACCTGCCGGGCATGCTCGACGCCATCGGCATCAAATCCCTCACGGCGTATGCCGACAACAAGGAGAACTGGTTCAACAAGCTCTACGACAAGGCGCTCAACGGCTACGCCCGGATTGAGGCCCAAGGCTACTGCACCAACCCGGTGTGCCATCGCATCACCTTCATGTACGCGTCGTTGTATCGCCACGACACCCTCAACGAAACCCTGCACGACAACCTGCACGAATTGTTTGGCGAGTCGAACATGCACACCTTCGAGCACCTGGCGCTGATCGTGCGCAAAGGCCATCTGGTGGACTTCAAGGGTGACGACGTCTACATGCCGCACTTCGACCGGCTGAGCATGCCGATCTGCTTTATCAGCGGCGCGGACAACCAGTGCTACCTGCCGGAAAGCACGCTCAAGACTTATGACCGCGTGTGCAAGGTCCATGGGCCGGAGCGTTACAGCCGGCATGTGGTGCCGGGGTACGGCCATATCGATTGCATGTTCGGCAAGGACGCGGTGGTCGATGTGTACCCGATCATCCTGCAACACCTCGAGAAAACCGCCCTCGGCTAATACCGCCGGTGGCTGGAGATTTGTCGCACAACCTGTGGGAGCGAGCCTGCTCGCGAAAGCGGCGGCACAGTCAACATTGACGTTGCCTGATACAACGC
>NZ_JASCOM010000225.1:0-9421 GCF_029959925.1 Pseudomonas sp. PS02303 | reverse complement strand
AGGCTCGCTCCCACAGGGTACGCATTCCAATTGTGGGAGCGAGCCTGCTCGCGAATAGGCCGGCACAACCGCCGCAAACCTTTAAACCACCGCCGCCCGACGCTGGACGAACCGGTCCACATACTCATCCGCCGGCGAATGCAGGATCTCTCTCGGCGTGCCCACCTGGATCAGGCGGCCGTCCTTGAGGATCGCGATGCGGTTACCTATGCGCACGGCCTCATCGAGGTCGTGGGTGATAAAGACGATGGTCTTGTGCAGGGTCTTTTGCAGTTCCAGCAACTGGTCCTGCATCTCCGCGCGGATCAACGGATCGAGCGCACTGAAGGCCTCGTCCATCAGGATGATGTCGGTGTCTGCCGCCAGGGCACGGGCCAGGCCCACACGCTGACGCATGCCGCCCGAGAGCTGGTGCGGGTATTTGTTTTCGTAGCCTTTCAGGCCCACGGTATTGATCCAGTGCAGCGCACGCTCGGAGCACATTTGCTTGCTCTCGCCACGCACTTTCAGGCCGTAGGCGACATTGTCGATCACGGTCTTGTGCGGCAGCAGGCCGAAGCTCTGGAACACCATGCTGATCTTGTGCCGGCGAAATTCGCGCAGGGCTTCCATGTCGTATTGCAGGATGTCCACGCCGTCCACCAGGATCGCGCCGCTGGTGGGGTCGATCAGGCGGTTGAAGTGGCGCACCAGGGTCGATTTGCCGGAACCCGACAGGCCCATGATCACGAAGATCTCGCCGGTGCCGATGCTCAACGACAAGTCGTTCACGCCGACCACGCAGCCGGTTTCGGCCAGCACCTGATCCTTGGTTTTGCCCTGGCCAATCATGCCCAGCGCGTCCTTGGAGCGGTTGCCGAAAATCTTGAAGACGTTTTTGACTTCGATTTTGCTCACGGTTGCGTCGTTCATTTGCTCACCTCATGCCGTGGCCGACCATACGCCTGAGTAATGCGGTCGATGACCACTGCCAGAATCACGATCGCCAGACCGGCTTCCAGGCCACGTCCGACGTTGAGGGTCTGAATCCCCACCAACACGTCTTCACCCAAGCCACGGGCGCCAATCATCGAGGCAATCACCACCATCGACAGGGCCATCATGGTGGTCTGGTTGATCCCGGCCATGATGCTCGGCAGGGCCAGCGGCAGTTGCACGCCAAACAGTTGCTGCCAGCGGTTGGCACCGAAGGCGTTGATCGCTTCCATCACTTCACCGTCCACCTGGCGGATGCCCAGGTCGGTCAGGCGGATCAGCGGTGGCGCGGCGTAGATCACGGTAGCGAAAATCGCCGGCACCTTGCCCAGGCCGAACAGCATCAGCACCGGGATCAGGTACACGAAACTCGGCATGGTCTGCATGATGTCCAGCAACGGCATCAGCACCGAACGCAGGCGATTGCTGCGTGCCGAGAGAATGCCCAGCGGGATGCCGATCAGCACCGAAATGACGGTGGCCACCATCATCAGCGCCAGGGTCTGCATTAGCTTGTCCCAGAGGCCGACCGCACCCACCAGGAACAGCAGGCCGACGATGACTGCCGTGGTCACCACTTTACGAGTCGCGTGCCAGGCAACGCCCGCCACGATGGCCAGCATCAGCCACCAGGGCGCCGCACGCAGCAACCCTTCAAGATTGACGATGGCCCACAACAGGGTGTCGGAGATATGCCGGAACACATCGCCGTAGTTGGTGACCAGCGAATCGACCCAACCGTTGACCCAGTCGGCGATGGAAAAGGTAAAGCTTTCGGGAAACATAAGAGACTCTCAATCAAGGGGTTGCGATCAAGCACCCGACTGCCGTTGCCGACAGTCGGAGAGGCCCAACCTACAAGGCCGCGTCGATTTTCTTGGCTGCGTCTTCGCTTACCCATGCGTGCCAGACTTCAGGATGTTCCTTCAAGAAGATCTTGGCCAGTTTTGGCGACTCGATCCGCTCTTTGGCCATGCGCCCGAGGTTCTGGTTGAGCAGGTCGATCGGCAGGTTGACCTTTTCCAGCACTGCCACCAGTTCCGGGGCTTGCTCGTGGAACGTCTTGGACAGGCCGACCTTGATGCTCACGCTTTTATCCACGCCTGGTTTTTCTTCAAGCTTGACCAGGTCGACCTGGCCCATCAGCGGGGTGGGCGACCAGTAGTAGAACAGGATCGGCTCGCCACGCTTGTAGCTCGACAGCACCGCGGCATCCAGCGCCGGGCCGGTGCCCGGACGGAAGTTGGTGTAGGTGCTTTCCAGGCCGTAGCTTTTCAGCATTTCGCTGTTGTCGAGTTCACAGGTCCAGCCGGCCGGGCAGTTGTAGAAACGGCCCTTGGAAGGCTCTTCCTGGTCCTTGAACACGGCGGCGTATTTACCCAGGTCGGCGATTGCTTTCAGGTCCGGGGCCTTGGGCTCCAGCTTGCGCTTGGCGTCGCCTTCGATCACGTAGCGCGGCACGTACCAGCCTTCGATTGCGCCAACGACCGGAGCGCCGACACCGACAACCTTGCCGGCCTTCTCGGCCTTGTTCCAGACTTCGCTGCGGCCAACCCACTCTTCAGCGAACACTTGAATGTCGTTGCTGCTCAGGGCGTTTTCCATGGTGATGGAGTTGCCCGGCAGGCTGTCGGTCTTACAGTCGTAGCCCTTCTCCAACACGATTTGCATCACGTCGGTCAGCAGCATGCCGCTTTCCCAGTTCAGGCCGGCGAACTTCACCGGTTTGCCCGACTCGCACCAACCGGCAGCCTGAGTGGCGCCGGCGCTGGCGAGCAGGCCCATGGACAGCAATGTGGTCAGCAGGGTCTTGTTCGATTTCATTGTAGTGACGCTCCTAATCATGAATTGGCTTACGGCAGTCAAGAGGCATCCAGCCCTGTCCACGTCCAATCAGGCCTGCGCCGCAGCGCGACCAGCCCCACTTGTTTTTTGTTGTACAACGCTGTCCTGCTCAACCGGCAGAATCAGGTGATCGGGTACCGAGCCGTGCCATTTTTTCGCACAGACGTAGTACAGGGCTGCGGGAAGCACCAGACCGATGATCCAGGAAATATCCACACCACCCAGGGTTTCCACCAGCGGACCGGTATAGAACTTGGTGGCGATGAACGGCAGTTGTACCAGCACACCGAAGACATAGATGCTGATGCCGAGTGGGTTCCAACGGCCATAGCGACCCTTCGGATCGGCCAGCGCCGGCACGTCATAGCGCTCGCGAGTGATGCAGTAGTAGTCCACCAGGTTGATCGCACTCCATGGCGTAAAGAACGCCAGCAGGAACAGGATGAAGGACTTGAACGCACCGAGGAACGAGTGCTGACCGAGCAACGCGATCAGGGTGGCGGTACCGACGATGAACAGCACGAACACCAGACGTTGCAAGCGCGATACCTGCAGGTGACCACGGAAACCGCTGATGATGGTCGCAATGCACATGAAGCTGCCGTAGGAGTTCAGCGTGGAGATGGTGACCTTGCCGAACGCGATGCTGAAATACAGCAGCGCAGCGGTGGCACCGGTGCCGCCCAGCCCCACGATATAGGCCACTTCGTGGCCGGCGAATTGTCCGTTGGCCGAAGCGGCGGCAAACACGCCGAGGATCATCGCCACCTGTGCACCAATCACCGAACCCGCGCCAGCGGCGAAAAAGGTTTTCACCGAGGAAGTCTTGCTCGGCAGGTAGCGCGAGTAGTCAGCCACGTAAGGACCGAAGGCGATCTGCCAGGATGCTGCGAGGGACACCGCAAGCAGGAAGCTGCTCCAGCTGAAGTGGCGGATTTGCAGGAGTGCACCCACATCAGTCTGGCTCATCAGACGACTGAACAGATAAACAAAGGCAATCACGCCGATGACGCTGGCGACACGGCCGATGAAATGGATCACCCGATAACCGAGTACCGTGACCAGCACGATGACACTGGCGAAGATGAGGATACCGACGCTGTCGCTGACGCCAAACAACTGGCCCAGCGCCTGGCCGGAAAGCACGGTTCCCGTTGCGGTGAAGCCCAGGTACATCAGGCAGACCAGCACGATTGGGATGGCCGCACCATAAACGCCGAACTGTACGCGGCTGGAGATCATCTGCGGCAGGCCAAGTTTTGGCCCTTGCGCTGCATGCAACGCCATCACGCCACCGCCCAGCAGTTGACCGATCAGCAGACCGATCAGCGACCAGAACACATCACCGCCCAGCACCACGGCGAGCGCCCCGGTGACAATCGCGGTGATCTGCAGGTTGGCACCCATCCACAAGGTGAACTGGCTTAACAGACGACCGTGTCTTTCCGCTTCCGGGATGTAGTCGATCGAACGTGTCTCGATCAACGGTTTACTGCCTGCACGATCGTCATTAACAGCCATTGTTCAACCTCTGTGGATTGTTTGTCGGTGTTGGTGATCCCTGTAGGAGCGAGCAATGCGGGGCGCCGCATCGCTCGCTCCTACAGGTTTTGCATCAGGCCAAAGCCTGTTTTATTTGCCGGTAATCATCGGCAGGTTCAGCCCTTGTTCCTTGGCGCAGTCGATCGCGATCTGGTAACCGGCATCGGCGTGACGCATGACACCGGTGGCCGGGTCGTTGTGCAGGACGCGAGCGATACGCTCGGCCGCTTCGTCAGTACCGTCGCAGACAATCACCATGCCCGAGTGCTGGGAGAAGCCCATACCGACGCCGCCGCCGTGGTGCAGGGAAACCCAGGTCGCGCCGCTCGCGGTGTTGAGCAGGGCGTTGAGCAGTGGCCAGTCGGACACGGCGTCGGAGCCATCCTGCATCGATTCGGTTTCGCGGTTCGGGCTGGCCACGGAGCCGGAGTCCAGGTGGTCGCGACCGATCACGATCGGCGCGGACAACTCGCCGCTGCGCACCATTTCGTTGAACGCCAGACCCAGCTTCGCGCGCTGGCCCAGGCCAACCCAGCAGATACGGGCTGGCAGACCCTGGAAGCTGATGCGCTCGCGGGCCATGTCCAGCCAGTTGTGCAGGTGGGCGTCGTCCGGGATCAGCTCTTTAACCTTCGCGTCGGTCTTGTAGATGTCTTCAGCGTTACCCGACAGTGCAGCCCAACGGAATGGACCGATGCCGCGGCAGAACAGCGGACGGATGTAAGCCGGTACAAAACCCGGGAAGTCGAATGCGTTCTCGACGCCTTCTTCTTGCGCCATCTGACGGATGTTGTTGCCGTAGTCGAAGGTCGGAATACCCATTTTCTGGAATTCGAGCATCGCTTTAACGTGCACGGCCATCGATTGCTTGGCGGCTTTGACCACGGCAGCAGGCTCGGTCTTGGCGCGAGCGCGGTACTCTTCCCAGGTCCAGCCGGCCGGCAGGTAACCGTTGAGCGGGTCGTGGGCGCTGGTCTGGTCGGTGACCATGTCCGGGCGCACGCCGCGCTTGACCAGTTCCGGCAGGATTTCTGCCGCGTTACCCAGCAGCGCGATGGAAATCGCCTTGCCTTCCTTGGTGTATTTTTCGATGCGGGCCAGGGCGTCGTCGAGGTCGGTGGCTTGTTCATCGACATAACGGTTGTTCAGGCGGAAATCGATGCTCACCTGCTGGCATTCGATGTTCAGCGAGCAAGCACCGGCCAGGGTTGCAGCCAGGGGCTGAGCGCCACCCATGCCGCCAAGGCCTGCGGTCAGGACCCAACGACCTTTCAGGTCATCGTTGTAATGTTGGCGACCGGCTTCGACGAAGGTTTCGTAAGTGCCCTGGACGATGCCCTGGCTGCCGATGTAGATCCAGCTGCCGGCGGTCATCTGGCCGTACATGGCCAGGCCTTTGGCGTCGAGTTCGTTGAAGTGCTCCCAGCTCGCCCAGTGTGGTACCAGGTTGGAGTTGGCAATCAGCACGCGCGGAGCATTGGTGTGTGTCTTGAACACGCCGACCGGCTTGCCGGATTGCACCAGCAGGGTCTCGTCGTCATTCAGGTTGGTCAGGCTTTCGACGATCTTGTCGTAGCATTCCCAGTTACGCGCCGCACGACCGATACCACCGTAAACCACCAGTTCTTTAGGGTTCTCGGCAACTTCAGGGTCGAGGTTGTTCATCAGCATGCGCAGCGGCGCTTCGGTCAGCCAGCTCTTGGCGGTCAGCTTGTTACCGCGGGCGGCACGGATTTCAACATCACGGTATTTAGTAGGTTTCTGGGTATTGTCAGTCACGAAAAAGACTCCTCAGCGATCAATCCAAACCAACCCTGGCGGTGGGTCAGCCAGCCTGTGCGCACTGTTGCGCCACAAGCGAATCAGTGGACGTTGCGAGGAGTCTCGGTCGACTCATACGCATACGTCTTTACTTGTACATACAAGAATATGCAATCAAGCGGCCAACTTGTTGGAGGGGCGTTCAAGAAAAGTTTTAAACGGGCTGGAAAGCGCCTGGATCAAGGGTTCTGGCAACGATGAAATTTTTCGGGGGATTTTGCGAGGGGGGTGATTGCTGTTACTTGGGCGTGGTTTTGCGCCACGCTGGGGCGTTCGGTAACAAAGTGGTGCGCAGTTTCGAATCAGTTGATCGCTCCCAAGCTCTGCGTGGGAACGATCAGTGGTGGTATTGGATCAGCGTGCAGTCAGCTCGATCACACAGCACGGGCCGTTACTGGAAACTTCCAGCAGGCCGGTGTTACCACCGAGTTGCAGGCAATCATGGCGACCGAGTTGCGAGGCGCTGTTGCCGACCTTCACGACAAGCTCGTCAGTGACACTAAATATGAGCACGGTGCCAGCCGAGCTGAAAAACTGCTGCTCACCGGCCAGCCACTGCAACCGCGCGTAGTAACGCTGGGGCGCATAAATCAGGTTGAAGTCGCGAATCGGCCCGCCCAGCAAGGTGCAAGTGACGCGGCTTTCGCCGCTGAACGCAAAAGGCTCCAACGGTAACAATGGAGGCGTGTCCTGGCCGTCAACCCGCAAGGTCATACCGTCGCCTTGCAACACGGTGATCACCCGCTCATAGCCGGCGAACGTCGAGAATCCGCCGGACTCGCCGATATCGGCAATCGACAGGCGCCAGCCGAAGCCGTCAAGCCCGGTCCCCGCATCGCGGGTGATTTCTTCGGTGCTGCCACCGCCGTTTTTCCACGGCATTCGCGGGTAATCTTTTGCGCGTAGAACCTTCGTTACATTCATTTATGAAACCGACCTTCCAGACGATGACGGGAACCAGGGTGGATCAAACGGGCGGCGGTTACCGGCTGGCGGCCGGACCAGGTGCGGCGCCGAATCAGCAGGCACGGCTCGCCCTTTTCAATCTGCAGCAATTTGCACTCTGAGGCCTCGGCCAGAATCGCCTCGACCACATGCTCGCCTTCGGTCAGCGGCGCGACCTGGTTCAGATAGGCGTAAGGCGTTTGCAGGGTGAAGTCCTGCTTGAGGTAGTCCGGCGCCACCAGCGCGTTGACGAAACGGTCTTCGATTTGCACCGGAATGTCGTTTTCGAAATGCACGATCAGCGAATGGAAAACCCGCTGGCCTTCGCGCATGTCCAGCGCCAAAGCGCGCTCGGAACCAGCGGCCTCTTCTTCGAGGGTGATCACCTTGCAGGTATGGCGATGGCCACGGGAGGCGATTTCGTCGGCGATGTTGTGCACTTCAAACAGCGCGGACTGGCTTTTCGGCTCGGCGACGAACGTGCCGACACCTTGCATGCGCACCAGCAGACCGTCGGCGGTCATCTCGCGCAGGGCGCGGTTGATGGTCATGCGGCTGAAACCGAGTTGGCTGACCAGCTCGCTTTCCGACGGAACGCGGTAGTGCGGCGGCCAGTTTCCACTGTCGATTTGCTGGGTGATCATCTGTTTGACGCGGGCGTACAAGGGCGCCGGACTGTCGCCCATGTTCGCGGCCAACGGTGACACTGGGGGCGGAGTCCGCACGGTTAATCCTTGGTCGTCTGTTAGAAGTCGCTAGCTTGCCGGAGTTTACCGAGCAGGCAAACGTCTGTATATGTATATACAAATAACACACGATGGGGTTCTGAACCATGTCCGCCTTCTTTGCCGAACGCGCGCTGCTGCCTAGTGGATGGGCCAACAATGTACGTCTTGAGGTCAGCGCCGAGGGCGTTTTGACCCATATCCAGGCCGATTCCAACGCAGATGGCGCCGAACGGCTGAGCGGTCCGCTGCTGCCGGGGATGCCGAATCTGCATTCCCACGCCTTCCAGCGGGCCATGGCCGGGCTGGCGGAAGTGGCGGGCAATCCGAATGACAGTTTCTGGACCTGGCGCGACTTGATGTATCGCTTCGTCGGAAAAATCAGCCCGGATCAACTCGGCGTCATTGCTCGTCAGCTGTACATCGAAATGCTCAAGGCCGGTTACACCTCGGTCGCGGAATTTCATTATGTGCATCACGACACCAACGGCCAGCCTTACGCAGATCCCGCTGAACTGGCGCTGCGCATCAGCCAGGCGGCCAGTTCCGCCGGTATCGGTCTGACCTTGCTTCCGGTGCTTTACAGCCATTCCGGTTTCGGCGGCCAGGCGCCGAACGACGGTCAGCGCCGCTTCATCAACAGCACCGAGAATTACCTCACGCTTCAGTCGCGTTTGCAGCCGATCCTGGCGCAGCAACCGGCGCAGTCGCTGGGCTTGTGTTTCCACTCGTTGCGCGCGGTAACACCGCAGCAGATCAGCGAAGTGCTGGCGGCCAGCGACAAGCAGTGCCCGGTGCACATTCATATCGCTGAACAGCAGAAGGAAGTCGATGACTGCCTGAGTTGGAGCGGTCGTCGTCCTCTGCAATGGCTGTACGAAAACACCGAGGTCGACCAGCGTTGGTGCCTGGTCCACGCGACCCATGCCAATCCGGAAGAAGTCACGTTGATGGCCAAGAGTCGCGCTATCGCCGGTCTGTGCCTGACCACCGAAGCCAACCTCGGCGACGGGATTTTTCCGGCGGTGGATTTCCTCGCGCAGGGTGGACGCATGGGTATCGGGTCCGACAGCCATGTGTCATTGAGCGTTGTGGAAGAGTTGCGTTGGCTGGAATACGGCCAGCGCCTGCGCGATCAGCGGCGTAATCGGCTGTATGGCGCGGATCAGCCGATGGTTGGCCGCACGCTATATGACGCTGCGCTGGATGGCGGCGCTCAGGCGCTGGGGCAGCCGATCGGTGCACTGGAAGTTGGTAAACGTGCGGATTGGCTGGTGCTGGACGGCAACGATCCGTACCTGGCAACGGCCAGCGGTGACGGGATTCTCAATCGTTGGTTGTTTGCCGGCGGCGATCGCCAGGTGCGCGATGTGCTGGTCAATGGCCAGTGGGTAGTGCGTGACGGGCGTCATGCAGCAGAAGAAGAAAGCAATCGGGCGTTTACCCAAGTCCTGCGCGACCTCCTGGGCTGACACAAACGAAATGTGGGAGCGAGCCTGCTCGCGACAGGGCGATCAAATTCAACAGAAGTGTTGACTGATACTCCGCTATCGCGAGCAGGCTCGCTC
>NZ_JASCOM010000224.1:0-9513 GCF_029959925.1 Pseudomonas sp. PS02303 | reverse complement strand
AGGCTTGCCCGCGAAGAGGCCGGTACATTCGACGGATCTCTTGCGGCAGGGAAATTGCCTTCGCGGGCAAGCCTCGCTCCTACAGGGGGTGGGGTGTTTAGTCAGCGAACGCCATCCCATGCTTCTCTTTGGTGGTCTTCACCGCTTCCAGCACCGCCAGCAAGCAATCATCACGATAGCGCTCCAGCGCGGAAATGCTGTGCGTGCCCAACTGATCGCTGGTGCCATCCACCACATCATCAATCAACTTGTCGGTCAGCTCCGGTGCCGGCAGATACGTCCACGGTAACTGCAACGCCGGTCCGAATTGCGCCATGAAGTGCCTCATACCCGCATCGCCACCCGCCAGGGTATACGTCAAGAACGTGCCCATGAATGACCAGCGCAGACCCGCGCCAAAGCGAATCGCATCATCGATTTCTCCGGTGGTCGCCACACCGTCGTTGACCAGGTGCAGCGCCTCCCGCCACAGCGCTTCGAGCAAACGGTCGGCGATGAACCCCGGCACTTCCTTGCGCACATGCAGCGGACGCATGCCCAGGGATTCGTAGACTTTCATCGCCGCTTGAACGGCTTGCGGTGCGGTGTTTTTGCCGCCGACCACTTCCACCAGCGGCAGCAGGTAAACCGGGTTGAAGGGGTGCCCGACCACGCAGCGTTCCGGGTGCGTCGAACTCTCGTAGAACTCGCTCGGCAACAGGCCGGAAGTACTGGAACCGATCAAGGCATTGGGCTTGGCCGCCGCGCTGATTTTACTGTGCAGTTCCAGTTTCAGATCGAGGCGCTCAGGGGCACTTTCCTGAATGAAGTCCGCGTCGCGAACGCATTCCTCAATGGTTGCGACAAAGCGCAGCCGATCCTGTGAAGCACCCGGTGCCAAGCCTTGTTTCTCCAGCGCACCCCAGGCATTGGCGACGCGTTTGCGCAACGCGGCTTCGGCGCCAGGCGCCGGGTCCCAGGCGACAACGTCGAGGCCGTGGGCGAGGGCGCGGGATACCCAACCGCTGCCGATGACACCGCTGCCCAGGGCTGCGAAGGTTTTGATTTCGGTGATAAAGCTCATGGCGTCGTCCTAAAAGAATTCGGTGATCTCTGTAGGAGAGAGGCTTGCCCGCGAAGAGGCCGGTACATCCGACGGATCTCTTCCGGCAGGAATGCCGCCTTCGCGGGCAAGCCTCGCTCCTACAGGTTATGTGCGTGGAGGATTAGCCGCGCTTGGTCAGGCCCATTTTTGCCCGGCCTTCCGCCGGAGTCAGGACACGGGCACCGAGGCGGCTGAGGATTTCCGAGGCGCGTTCGACCAGCTGGCCGTTGGTCGCCAGCACACCCTTGTCCAGCCAGATGTTGTCTTCCAGGCCAACCCGCACGTTGCCGCCGAGCAGCACCGCTTGCGCCGCCATCGGCATTTGCATGCGACCGATGCCGAAGCCGGCCCACACCGCGTTCGCGGGCAGGTTGTCGACCATGGCTTTCATAGTGGTGGTGTCGGCCGGCGCGCCCCACGGAATGCCCAGGCACAGCTGGAACAGCGGATCGTCGAGCAGGCCTTCCTTGATCAACTGCTTGGCGAACCACAGGTGACCGGTGTCGAAAATTTCCAGCTCGGCCTTCACGCCCAGCTCTTGAATGCGTTTGGCGCCTGCGCGCAGTTGCGCCGGGGTGGACACGTAAATGGTGTCACCGTCGCCGAAGTTCAGGGTGCCGCAGTCGAGGGTGCAGATTTCCGGCAACAGTGCTTCAACGTGGGCCAGACGGGTCAACGGGCCCACCAGGTCGGTGTTCGGACCGAACTCCATCGGGTTCTCGCCCGCGCCGATTTCCAGGTCGCCGCCCATGCCGGCGGTGAGGTTGACGATGATGTCGACGTCCGCCTCGCGGATGCGCTCCATCACTTCGCGGTACAAGGCCACGTCACGGCTGAATTTGCCGGTTTCGGGGTTGCGCACGTGGCAGTGAACGACCGTGGCACCGGCCTTGGCGGCTTCCACGGCGGCAGCGGCGATTTGTTTCGGGGTGACCGGCACGTGTGGGCTCTTGCTGGTCGTGTCGCCAGCACCGGTGAGTGCGCAGGTGATGATGACGTCGTGGTTCATGAGGCGGGTTCCTTGCAGGCGTGATGATTCCGTTCGCAGCCCAGCAGGGCTGCGAGTCGGTGGTTCAATCGGGGTTTATTTGCTGGTCAGTTTCAAATTGTCAGCGGCCGGTTTGCCATCGAAGGTGGTCACGCCTTCGAGCCAGCGTTGCTTGTCTTGCGGGTGATCTTTCAGCCATTGTTTGGCCGATTCGAAGGCGTCCTTGTGATCCAGCAGCGGCTGCATCATCCGGCTCTCGTCTTCGGCGGTGTAGGTCAGATTGCTCAGCAATTTGCCGATGTTCGGGCACTGCTGCGCATAGTTCGGCGAAGTGACGGTCCAGACCGTGGCCATGCCTTCGTTCGGGCCGAGAGCGTCTTCGCTGCCGGTGAGGTAAGTCATCTGCACGTTGACGTTCATCGGGTGCGGCGCCCAGCCGAAGAACACCACAGCTTCTTTGCGGCGCACGGCGCGATCCACGGCCGCGAGCATGCCGGCTTCGCTGGACTCGACGAGCTGGAATTTGCCGAGGCCAAACTGGTTCTTGGCGATCATTGCCTTGATCTGGGTGTTAGCGCCCGAGCCAGGCTCGATGCCGTAGATCTTGCCGCCCAGTTCTTTTTCGAACTTGGCGATGTCGGCGAAGGTTTTCAGACCCTTGTCGGCGAGGTAAGTCGGAACGGCGAGGGTGGCGCGGGCGTCTTTCAGGCTAGGCGCTTCAAGCACCTTGACCTGATTGGCGTCGACGAACGGCGTGATGGTCTGGGTCATCAGCGGGTTCCAGTAACCCAGGAACAGGTCCAGGCGCTGGTCGCGGATCCCGGCGAAGATGATTTGCTGGGAGGCGCTGGTTTGTTTGGTGTTGTAGCCGAGGCCGTCGAGCAAGACCTGGGTCATGGCACTGGTGGCGATCACGTCGGTCCAGTTCACGACGCCCATGCGTACGTTCTGGCATGAAGCAGGTTCGGCCGCCATGACGCTGGCGCTCAAGAAGGCGGTACCGCTGAGTGCAAGAACACAGCTGCTGATCAGTCGTTTCATGTCGGGGTTCCTCGGCAGACGTTATTGTGGGTTCCGGCATCTTTGTGCGCCGGTGATGCCAAGTTACGCAGCTAAGGCCCCGTGAAAGCGCACTGCGGCGACCAGCTCTTGCACTGCAGCGACCTGCGCTCTTGAAAGCCTGTTGCAAGTGGCGTATCAACGTCCACACGCTACCCGCCCTCTCGTTACCTGCCAGTCGAGTGCGCTCCATGTCCCAGGACTTCTACTTCATGTTGATGCCGGGTTTCTCGGCCATCGGTTTTATCTCGGCCATCGAGCCGCTGCGGGTCGCCAATCGCTTTCGCGGCGAGTTGTATCGCTGGCACGTGCTGAGTGCCGATGGCGGGGCGGTATTGGCCAGCAATGGCATGTCGGTCAACGCCGATGCGGCGCTGGAGCCGCTGAAGAAAGGTGCAACCCTGTTGGTGGTCGCCGGCTTCGAACCGCTGAAATTCGCCACGCCCGCGCTGGAGCACTGGCTGCGCCGTCTGGACAACGAGGGCGTGACCCTCGGCGCCATCGACACCGGCAGTTTCGTCCTCGCCGAAGCCGGCCTGCTCGACGGCCATCGCCTGACCCTGCACTGGGAAGCCATCGACGCGTTCAAGGAGTCTTATCCACAGCTCAGCGTCACCCAGGAGCTGTTCGAGATCGATCGCCGCCGTATCACCTCAGCCGGCGGTACAGCCTCCATCGACCTGATGCTCGACCTGATCGCCCAGGCCCACGGCCCGGAACTGGCGATTCAGGTCAGCGAACAATTCGTGCTCGGGCGCATCCGCCCGCGCAAAGACCACCAGCGCATGGAAGTCGCCACGCGCTATGGCATCAGCAACAAGAAGCTGGTGCATGTGATTGGGGAGATGGAGCAGCACAGCGAACCACCGCTGAGTACGCTTGAGTTAGCCGAATCGATCAAGGTGACGCGGCGCCAGTTGGAGCGCCTGTTTCGGTTGCACCTGAACGACACGCCGAGCAATTTCTACCTGCGCTTGCGGCTGGAGAAGGCCCGGCAGTTGCTGCGACAGACGGACATGAGTGTGCTGGAGGTGAGCATTGCGTGCGGTTTTGAATCGCCGTCGTATTTCACCCGCAGCTATCGGGCGAAGTTTGCGCGGTGCCCGCGCGAGGATCGCCGACGGCTTGGGGATGGGCGAGAGCTGGTCTGAGCACAGATTCCAACAACACCAAAAAACCCTGTGGGAGCGAGGCTGCTCGCGAATGCAATCTGTCAGCCGCCATTGATGTCGACTGACCCACCGCTTTCGCGAGCAGGCTCGCTCCCACAGTTATGATTTGTTGTGGATCTTATTTCTTCATTAAGGCCGAGCAGGCTGCTTTGTAGGCTTCATGCTGATACTTGTTCAGCGTCGCCGGCAGTTCCACGTTGTGCTTCTTGCTCTGCGCATTGATCGTTTGCGGCGACAGCAGCGTCACCTCGCAATTTTCCAGCAGCTGAAACACACCCTCGATCTTGAACGTGGTCGGTCCACCGGCGAACTCGCCTTTCTTGCTGCGCTTCTTGATCGCGATCCGGTCGATGGAGTTCTCGCGTACAAACGACGCCACCTGAGCGGCGAAGACTTTGACGTTCGCGGCTTCGTCGTCATCGTCGAGGGCAATTTTCTTGGTGGGCAGGGCTACGTGACTCAGCGTCTGACCGTCCAGGGACGCGACGGCAATGATCGCTTCGCTGCCTTTGATTTCGATGCCGCAGATTGTCATTTCGATCCCTTTCACAAATGGTTGTGTGCAGCCTACAGCTCAAGTTGATTAGCCGTGATGCCAAACGCCGCGGCAATTTTCTCGCGGGTGGCCTTGCGAGGCTTCGCTACAGTCTCTTGCTGGGCAAAAGCAGGTTGAGAAATGCCCATGCGTTTGGCCACCTCATCCTGTGTAAGGTTCAGGTGCTCGCGCCAGGCCCTGAACGGTAACGCGCCATCAACGATAAGGCTGACTACTTCGTGAGGGATCAAATCATTCTCCATATTTATGTTTTCACTCCTGCCCAATCGACTCCAAAAACTCCGACCGCTCATCACTCATCCGCGCCACGCAATCATTCTGCGCAATGGTGAACGCCTTGCTGCCACTGGTCGCCGGAAACGCTTCCACCGCGCAATCCGCATCCCGGGTTTTCAGCCACTGCTGCTGCGCGGCCTTGAGCTTGGCGGTGATGTCGCTCAGTTGCGCCGGGTTCTTGCCGTAGGCCGTTTGCATGCGCTCGGTCAGGCTTTGGTAATTGTCCTTGAGCAGGTCTTCGGCGGTGGTTCTGCTGAAGGCGGAGCATTCCAGGGTCTGGACGTCGTTTTCGACCTTGTCGCAGGGGTTGTCGTCGGCCTCTTCAGCTGCGTGTACGCCGGTCGCTATCAGTGCCAAAGCCAGGAAGATCGTTCTCATTGCGACGCAGCCCCTATTTTTCAGTGCCTATTCAGTAATGCAGCGGATTCTGGCCCAAGCAGCGGCCCTTGAACAGGTGGGCGATTGCGTCGATCAACGACCCTTTGTCGCGGATTGACGCTTTCGGCAAACCCCCTGTCGTTTTTGCACCCGGCTGCCCCGGTCCTCAGGCATATGCTGGCCCCAAAGCGCCGGCACACGATTCGGCGCATGAATCGCTAATAGGGGACAGCCTGATGAGCCCAGCCGAATTGCACGCCGACAGCATCGTTATCGACGGGCTGATTATTGCCAAGTGGAACCGTGAGCTGTTCGAAGACATGCGCAAGGGCGGTCTGACCGCGGCTAACTGCACCGTGTCGGTGTGGGAGGGCTTCCAGGCCACCGTCAACAACATCGCCGCCAGCCAGAAGCTGATCCGCGAGAACAGCGACCTGGTGATTCCGGTTCGCACTACCGCCGACATCCGTAAAGCGAAGGAGCAGGGCAAGACCGGCATCCTCTTTGGCTTCCAGAATGCTCACGCCTTTGAAGACCAGATCGGCTACGTCGAGGTCTTCAAGCAGCTCGGCGTCGGTATCGTGCAGATGTGCTACAACACCCAGAACCTGGTAGGGACTGGCTGCTACGAGCGCGATGGCGGCCTGTCGGGTTTCGGTCGTGAAATCGTTGCCGAGATGAACCGCGTCGGGGTCATGTGCGACCTTTCCCACGTCGGCTCCAAGACGTCTGAAGAAGTCATTCTCGAATCGAAGAAACCGGTGTGCTACTCCCACTGCCTGCCGTCGGGCCTGAAAGTCCATCCGCGCAACAAGTCCGATGAAGAACTGAAGTTCATCGCCGATCACGGCGGTTTTGTCGGCGTGACCATGTTCGCGCCGTTCCTGGCCAAGGGCATCGATTCGACCATCGACGACTACGCCGAGGCCATCGAATACACCATGAACATCGTTGGTGAAGACGCCATCGGTATCGGCACCGACTTCACCCAGGGCCATGGCCAGGACTTCTTTGAATACCTGACCCATGACAAGGGCTACGCCCGCCGCCTGACCAGCTTCGGCAAGATCATCAACCCGCTGGGCATCCGCACCGTCGGCGAGTTCCCGAACCTGACCGAAACCCTGCTCAAGCGCGGCCACTCCGAGCGTGTGGTGCGCAAGATCATGGGCGAGAACTGGGTCAACGTCTTGAAAGACGTTTGGGGCGAATAAGCCGCCGCATCTGAAGAATTCTTTCCCCCGGCCGTCCGCGCCGGGGGCAACACCCAAAATTTTCTGGAGTTAAGTTTCCATGGCCAAGATCGCCCCGCAATTGCCAATCGAAGTCGACAGCGAAACCGGTGTCTGGACCTCCGACGCCCTGCCAATGCTGTATGTACCGCGTCACTTCTTCGTCAACAACCACATGGGCATCGAGGAAGTGCTGGGCGCCGACGCCTACGCCGAAATCCTCTACAAGGCCGGCTACAAATCCGCCTGGCACTGGTGTGAAAAAGAAGCCGAATGCCACGGCCTGGAAGGCGTCGCGGTGTTCGAGCACTACATGAAGCGCCTGTCGCAACGCGGCTGGGGCCTGTTCAAGATCCAGGACATCGACCTCGACAAGGGCACCGCCAGCGTCAAGCTCGAACACTCGGCGTTCGTCTACGTGTACGGCAAGGTCGGGCGCAAGGTCGACTACATGTTCACCGGTTGGTTTGCCGGGGCCATGGACCAGATTCTGCAAGCCCGTGGCAGCAAGATCCGCACTGTCGCCGAACAGGTTTACGGTGGCTCCGAAGAAGGCCACGACGACGGTTTGTTCACCGTCAAGCCGTTGTAAGTCGAGGAACCCGCCATGGCTTTCGAAGCAATGTTCCAGCCGATCCAGATCGGCAAACTGACCATCCGCAACCGCGTGCTCAGTACCGCGCACGCCGAGGTCTACGCGACCGACGGCGGCATGACCACCGACCGGTACGTCAAGTATTACGAAGAGAAAGCCAAGGGCGGGATCGGCCTGGCGATTTGCGGCGGTTCCTCCAGCGTGGCCATCGACAGCCCGCAAGGCTGGTGGAAGTCGGTCAACCTGGCCGACGACCGGATCATTCCGCACTTCCAGAACCTGGCCGATGCCATGCACAAGCATGGCGCCAAGATCATGATCCAGATTACCCACATGGGCCGTCGTTCCCGCTGGGATGGCGAGCATTGGCCAACCCTGCTGTCGCCGTCGGGCATCCGCGAGCCGGTGCACCGTGCGACTTGCAAAACCATCGAGCCGGAAGAAATCTGGCGGGTGATCGGCAACTACGCCAGCGCTGCGGCACGGGCCAAGGCCGGTGGTCTGGATGGCGTCGAGCTGTCCGCCGTGCACCAGCACATGATCGACCAGTTCTGGAGCCCGAGGGTTAACAAGCGTACCGACGAATGGGGCGGCAGCTTCGAGAACCGCATGCGTTTCGGCCTGGAAGTGATCAAGGCTGTGCGGGCTGAAGTCGGCCCGGATTTCTGCGTCGGCATCCGTCTGTGCGGTGATGAGTTCCACCCGGACGGCTTGTCCCACGAAGACATGAAGCAGATCGCCAAGTACTACGACGACACCGGCATGATCGACTTCATTGGCGTGGTGGGTTCGGGTTGCGACACCCACAACACCCTGGCCAACGTTATCCCCAACATGAGTTATCCACCGGAGCCGTTCCTGCATTTGGCGGCCGGTATCAAGGAAGTGGTCAAGGCCCCGGTCCTGCACGCGCAGAACATCAAGGACCCGAACCAGGCGACCCGTATTCTGGAAGGCGGCTACGTGGACATGGTCGGCATGACCCGCGCCCACATCGCCGACCCGCACCTGATCGCCAAGATCAAAATGGGTCAGGTTGACCAGATCAAGCAATGCGTCGGCGCCAACTACTGCATCGACCGTCAGTATCAGGGCCTGGACGTGTTGTGCATCCAGAACGCCGCGACTTCCCGTGAATACATGGGCGTGCCGCACATCATCGAGAAATCGACCGGTGTGAAGCGCAAGGTTGTGGTGGTCGGTGCCGGTCCTGCCGGGATGGAAGCGGCGCGTGTGTCGGCCGAACGTGGCCACGACGTGACCCTGTTCGAGAAGAAAGAATTCATTGGCGGGCAGATCACTACCGCTTCGAAAGCCCCGCAACGGGACCAGATCGCCGGTATCACTCGCTGGTTCCAGCTGGAATTGGCGCGTCTGAAAGTCGACCTGCGCCTGGGCGTGGCGGCCGATGCGGCCACCATTCTCGACCTGCGTCCGGATGTGGTGGTGCTCGCCGTTGGCGGTCATCCGTTCCTGGAACAAAACGAACACTGGGGCGCGGCTGAAGGCCTGGTGGTCAGCAGCTGGGACATCCTCGACGGCAAGGTCGCGCCGGGCAAGAACGTGCTGGTCTACGACACCATTTGCGAATTCACCGGCATGTCGACCGCCGACTTCCTCGCTGACAAAGGCAGCCAGGTCGAGATCGTTACTGACGACATCAAGCCGGGCGTGGCGATTGGCGGTACGTCGTTTCCGACGTACTACCGCAGCATGTACCCCAAAGAAGTGATCATGACCGGCGACATGATGCTGGAGAAGGTTTACCGCGAGGGCGACAAGCTGGTGGCGGTGCTGGAAAACGAATACACCGGCGCCAAAGAGGAGCGGGTGGTGGACCAGGTTGTCGTTGAAAACGGCGTGCGTCCGGACGAAGAAATCTACTACGCCATGAAGGAAGGCTCGCGCAACAAAGGCCAGATGGACATCGAAGCCCTGTTCGCGATCAAGCCGCAACCTTCGCTGAGCCAGGCGGGCGACGGCTACTTGCTGTTCCGCATCGGCGACTGCGTGGCGCAGCGCAATACACACGCCGCGATCTACGACGCGCTGCGGTTGTGCAAGGATTTCTAAGAGCTTGTGGATAACCCTTGTAGGAGCGAGGCTTGCCCGCGAAGGCGTCCTGACATTCAACAGTGATGTCGGCTGATCCATCGCCTACGCGGGCAAGCCT
>NZ_JASCOM010000223.1:0-9578 GCF_029959925.1 Pseudomonas sp. PS02303 | reverse complement strand
AGCCTGCTCGCGAAAAGCGGACTGACATTCAACATCTGTGTTGACTGACCCGGCGCCTTCGCGAGCAGGCTCGCTCCCACAATGGACCGTGGTGAATTCAAGTTTTATGAATGTCTGTTTCGCGGAGTTTTTGCCCCTATGAAGCACAACGTCATCCTTGTCGTGCTCGACGGCCTCAACTATGAAGTCGCGCGCCACGCCTTGGGGCACCTGCAGGCTTACGTCGGCGCAGGACGCGCGGCACTCTACAAACTGGAGTGCGAACTGCCGGCCCTGTCCCGACCGCTTTACGAATGCATCCTCACCGGCGTCCCGCCCATCGAGAGCGGCATCGTCCACAACAACGTCGCGCGCCTGTCCAACCAGCGCAGCATTTATCACTACGCCACGGATGCCGGCCTGACTACCGCCGCCGCGGCCTATCACTGGGTCAGCGAGTTGTATAACCGCTCGCCGTTCGAGGCCGCCCGGGATCGTCACACCGACAACCCCGACCTGCCGATCCAGCACGGTCACTTCTACTGGAACGATCACTACCCGGATTCGCACCTGTTCGCCGACGCTGAAAACCTGCGTCTGCGCCACGCGCCCAACTTTTTGTTGATCCACCCCATGAACATCGACGACGCCGGGCACAAGCACGGCCTCGACACCCCGCAATACCGCAACAGTGCCCGCTCGGTGGACATTATCCTGGCCGACTACCTGCAAACCTGGCTCGACGCCGGCTACCAAGTGCTGGTGACCGCCGACCACGGCATGAACAACGACCGCTCGCACAACGGCCTGCTGGCGGAAGAACGGGAAGTGCCGCTGTTTGTCCTGGGCGATGCCTTCAGCTTCAACACCAGCGCCGCGCCCAAACAGACTGACATCTGCGGCACGGTCTGCGAACTGCTGGGCGTGGCCCACGACAAACCTGTCTGCCGGGAGCTGCTCAAGTGAATGCCATGACCCGTGGTAAATGGCTGGCAGCGTTGTGCCTGGTGCCTTTCGCTCTGTTTTTTATCGTGTTCGAGATCGCGCCGCTGGTCTGGGTAATGATCAACAGCCTGCAATCGGAAGAGTTCGGCTGGGGCCTGGCCAACTTCACCAAGATCTTCAATTCGAAGTTCTATCTGCAAGCGATCCAGTACAGCCTCGAGATCAGTTTCTGGTCCAGCGTATTCGGGATCATCATCGCGGTGCTCGGCGCCTATTCCCTGCGCCGGGTCGACTCGAAACTGCGTAACTTCGTGAATGCTTTCGCCAACATGACCAGCAACTTCGCCGGCGTGCCCCTGGCCTTTGCCTTCATCATTTTGCTGGGGTTCAACGGCAGCTTCACCATCATGCTCAAGCAGGCCGGGATCATTCAGGACTTCAACCTGTATTCGAAAACCGGGCTGATCATTCTCTACACCTACTTCCAGATTCCATTGGGCGTGCTGCTGCTTTATCCGGCGTTCGATGCCTTGCGCGAAGACTGGCGTGAGTCCGCCGAACTGCTCGGCGCCAACGGCTGGCAGTTCTGGCGCCACATCGGTTTGCCGGTGCTGACCCCTGCGCTGCTCGGCACTTTCGTGATTTTGCTGGCCAACGCGCTTGGCGCCTACGCCACGGTTTACGCGCTGACCACCGGCAACTTCAACGTACTGCCGATCCGCATCGCGGCGATGGTGTCCGGCGACATTTCCCTGGATCCGAACCTGGCCAGCGCCCTGGCCGTGGTACTCGTGGCGTTGATGACCCTGGTGACCATCGTGCATCAGCTGCTGTTGAAGAGGAGCTACCATGTCTCGCGCTGAACTGGGCCCCGCCGGTGTCTATCACCGGGTGGTGGTGTACGTGCTGTTTGCCATTCTGTTGTTGCCGCTGGCCGGGACGTTGATCTACTCGATCGCCAGCAGCTGGTCGGCGACCATTCTGCCCAGTGGCTTTACCTTCAAGTGGTACATCCAGCTGTGGAGCGATCCGCGCTTTCTGCATGCCTTCGGGCAGTCGCTGCTGGTGTGCGTCGGCGCGTTGATTCTGTCGGTGGTGCTGATTCTGCCGCTGCTGTTCGTGGTGCATTACCACTTCCCCAAACTCGATGCGCTGATGAACATCCTGATCCTGCTGCCCTTCGCGGTACCGCCAGTAGTGTCCTCGGTAGGGCTGTTGCAGCTCTACGGTTCCGGGCCGTTTGCGATGGTTGGTACGCCGTGGATTCTGATCGGCTGCTACTTCACCATCGCGCTGCCGTTCATGTACCGGGCGATCACCAACAACCTGCAAGCGATCAACCTGCGCGACCTGATGGACGCCGCACAACTGCTCGGTGCCAGCACCTGGCAAGCCGCGTTCCTGGTGGTGCTGCCGAACCTGCGCAAGGGGTTGATGGTGGCATTGCTGCTGTCGTTCTCGTTCCTGTTCGGTGAATTCGTGTTCGCCAACATCCTGGTCGGCACCCGCTACGAAACCTTGCAGGTCTACCTCAACAACATGCGTAACAGCAGCGGCCACTTCACCAGTGCGCTGGTGATTTCCTACTTCTTCTTTGTGCTGGTTCTGACCTGGGCGGCCAATATCTTGAACAAGGACAAAAGCGAATGAGCTATGTCAGCGTCCAACATCTTCAAAAAAATTACGCGGGCACCACCGTCTTCAGCGACATCAACTGCGAAATCCAGAAAGGTGAGTTCGTCACCCTCCTCGGCCCGTCCGGTTGCGGCAAGTCCACGCTGTTGCGTTGCATCGCCGGCCTGACGTCGGTGGATGGCGGCAAGATTCTGCTGGAGGGCGTCGATCTGGTTCCGATGAGCCCACAGAAACGCGGGATTGGTATGGTGTTCCAGAGTTATGCACTGTTCCCCAACATGACCGTGGAGCAGAACATCGCCTTCGGTCTGCGCATGCAAAAGGTCAACGCCGACGACAGCCAGAAGCGTGTCGCCGAAGTGCTGAAACTGGTGGAGCTCAATGACTTCGCCGCGCGCTACCCGCATCAATTGTCGGGCGGCCAGTGCCAGCGCGTGGCCCTCGCCCGCTCACTGGTTACCCGTCCGCGGCTGTTGTTGCTGGACGAACCACTGTCGGCCCTCGATGCGCGGATTCGCAAGCATCTGCGCGAACAGATCCGTCAGATCCAGCGTGAACTCGGTCTGACCACGATCTTCGTCACGCACGATCAGGAAGAAGCCCTGACCATGTCTGACCGGATTTTCCTGATGAATCAGGGAAAGATCGTACAGAGCGGCGACGCCGAAACCCTCTACACCGCACCCGTGGATGTGTTTGCCGCCGGTTTCATCGGCAACTACAACCTGCTGGACGCCGACAGCGCCTCGAAACTGCTGCAACGGCCGATCAACCACCGCATCGCGATTCGCCCGGAAGCCATCGAGCTGAGCCTCAATGGCGAGCTTGATGCGCAAGTACGCAGCCACAGTTTGCTGGGCAACGTGATTCGCTATCGGGTCGAAGCCCGGGGCGTGGAATTGGTGGTGGATGTGCTGAACCGCTCGGCGGCCGATCTGCACCCCGATGGTCAGCGCCTGGCACTTTCCATCGATCCGACTGCCCTGTGTGAAGTAGCTTGAAAACAGCTGCAAGCTGCAAGCTGCGAGCGACAAGTTGTAAACTGCTCACCACCTCAATCACTTCTTGCGGCTTGAAACTTGCCGCTTGAAGCTGTTCTCGGAGAGAACCGCACTAATGGCCTTGGCAATTTTTGATCTGGACGAAACCCTGATCCACGGCGACTGCGCCACCCTCTGGAGCGCGCAAATGGGCCGCCTGGGCTGGGTCGATCCCGAGTCGTTCATGCGTCAGAACAACGAACTGATGGACGCTTACAGCCACGGCAAACTGCGCATGGAGGAGTACATGACCTTCAGCCTGGAGCCGATGATCGGGCGCACACCGGAAGAGGTCGAGCATTTGGTCGGGCCTTGGGTGGAAGACTTCATCGAGCCGATCATCTTCAGTGACGCTACTAAAGCCATCGCCGCCCATCGCAAGGCCGGTGACCGGATTCTGGTGATCTCGGCCTCGGGCACGCACCTGGTCAAGCCGATTGCCGACCGGTTGGGCATCGACGAGATTCTCGCCATCGAACTGGAAGTGACGCATGGCGTTTATAGCGGTCAAACCGTCGGCACCCTGACCTACCGCGAAGGCAAGATCGTCCGGTTGCTGGAGTGGCTGGATGCGGAAGAGGAGAATCTGGAAGGTGCGAGTTTCTATTCCGACTCGCGTAACGATTTACCGCTGCTGTTGAAGGTGGATTTCCCACACGTGGTGAACCCGGATCCGGTGTTGCTTGAGCACGCCGAAAAAGCCGGCTGGCCAATCCATATCTGGAAGTAACCGATACCCCTGTAGGAGCGCCGCCCGCTCGCTCCTACAGGTTAAGTGTGTCCTTCAGGTCAGGCTTGGGTCGATTATCAGGACCAGCTTCCCCGCCACCTTATTACTCGCCAACTCCGCAAACGCCGCTTCGGCGTCCTTGATCGGGTAGGTCTTCGCCAACTGGGGACTCAACCGCCCTTCAGCAAACAACGGCCACACATGCTGGCTCAAATCACTGAACAAATCCGCCTTGAACTGCTCATCACGACTGCGCAACGTCGAGCCCAGCAGTTGCACGCGCTTGGCCAGAACCTGCGCCAGATCCAGGTTCGCATCACGACCGCCCATCAAGCCGATCAGCACCCAGCGACCATCCAGAGCCAGCATTTTCAGGTTCAGCGCGGCGTAGTTGCCGCCGACCGGATCGAGAATCACATCGAACGGTCCCAGGTCGCGCAAGCTGTCCAGGTCGCCCGTGCGCACCACACCCCCCTGCGCACCCAGCGCTTCGCAATAAGCCAGACGCTCGGCGGAACCGACGCTGACCCAGCACGGGTTGCCAAAGGCCTTGCATAGCTGAATGGCCGCTGAACCGATTCCACTTGCTCCGGCGTGCAGAAGAACTTTCTCACCCGGTTTGAGCGCAGCGAGTTGAAACAAATTCAGCCAGACGGTCGCGTACACCTCCGGCAACGCCGCCGCCTCGGCCAGGGACAAACCTTCGGGGACCGGCAGCACATGCCGTCCGTCGACAACTACCTCTTCGGCCATCCCGCCCCCGGCCAGCAAGGCGCAGACCCGATCGCCGACTTGCCAGGACGAGCCCGGGCCGACTTCGCTGATCACCCCCGAACACTCAAGACCCAGTACCTGACTGGCTCCCGGCGGTGGCGGATAAAGCCCTGCTTTCTGTAACAAATCGGCGCGATTGAGGCCTGCTGCCGCCACTCGAATCCGAACTTGTCCTACATCGCATGTAGGACTGGGCTCTTCAACCCACTCCACTTGACCTTCCACGCCTTGCAATGCTTTCACAGTGCCTCCATAGTGAGTCTGGACTGAGCCCGTAGCTGTAGCGCCGGGCTTTCTTGCATTATGTGACCGGCCCTTTGTGGAACCGGCGACTTCAAAGACGGCCTAATATGCGTGATCAATTGTCTCCGCGTCGAATCAGCATGAAGCATTTTTTCCCCAGCACCGCCCTAGCCCTATTCATTGGTATCGGCCTGTTGCCGATGTCGAGCAATACATTCGCAGCCAATAGCTGGGACAAGCTTCAGCCTGATCGTGACGAAGTGATCGCCAGCCTGAACGTCGTCGAACTGCTCAAGCGCCATCACTACAGCAAGCCGCCGCTCGATGACGCGCGCTCCGTGATCATCTATGACAGCTACCTCAAGCTGCTGGATCCGTCGCGCAGCTACTTCATGGCCAGCGACATTGCCGAATTCGACAAGTGGAAGACCCAGTTCGACGACTTCCTGAAAAGCGGCGACCTCAACGCCGGGTTCACCATCTACAAGCGCTACCTGGACCGCGTCAAAGCGCGTCTGGACTTTGCCCTTGCCGAGCTGAACAAGGGCGTCGACAAAATCGACTTCAACACCAAGGAAACCTTGCTGATCGATCGCAAGGACGCCCCTTGGCTCAAGTCCACCGCAGAACTCGACGACCTGTGGCGCAAACGCGTCAAGGACGAAGTCTTGCGGCAGAAGATCGCGGGCAAGGATTCCAAGCAGATTCAGGAAACCTTGACCAAGCGCTACAAAAACCAGTTGGCGCGCCTGGACCAGACCCGTGCGGAAGATATCTTCCAGGCGTACATCAACACCTTCGCCATGTCCTACGACCCGCACACCAACTATCTGTCGCCGGATAACGCGGAAAACTTCGACATCAACATGAGCCTGTCCCTCGAGGGCATCGGCGCCGTGTTGCAGAGCGATAACGACCAGGTGAAAGTCGTGCGCCTGGTGCCTGCCGGCCCGGCCGACAAGACCAAACAGGTTGCACCGGCCGACAAGATCATCGGCGTTGCCCAAGGCAACAAAGAGATGGTCGACGTGGTCGGCTGGCGCCTGGACGAAGTGGTCAAGCTGATCCGTGGTCCGAAAGGCACCGTGGTGCGCCTGGAAGTGATTCCGGCCAGCAATGCGCCAAACGACCAGACCAGCAAGATCGTGCCGATCACCCGCGAAGCGGTGAAGCTTGAAGACCAGGCAGTGAAGAAGTCGGTGCTCAACCTGAAACAGGATGGCAAGGACTACAAGCTCGGCGTCATCGAGATCCCGGCCTTCTACCTCGACTTCAAGGCGTTCCGTGCTGGCGATCCGGATTACAAGAGCACCACTCGCGACGTCAAGAAACTGCTGACCGAGCTGCAGAAAGAGAAAGTCGACGGCGTGGTCATCGACTTGCGCAACAACGGCGGCGGCTCTCTGCAGGAAGCCACCGAGCTGACCAGTCTGTTCATCGACAAAGGTCCGACCGTGCTGGTGCGTAATGCCGACGGCCGTGTCGATGTGCTGGAAGATGAAAACCCGGGCGCATTCTACAAAGGCCCGATGGCGTTGCTGGTCAACCGCTTGTCCGCCTCGGCTTCGGAGATTTTTGCCGGCGCCATGCAGGACTACCACCGTGCACTGATTATCGGTGGCCAGACCTTCGGTAAAGGCACCGTGCAGACCATTCAGCCGTTGAACCATGGCGAGCTGAAACTGACCCTGGCCAAGTTCTACCGGGTTTCCGGCCAGAGCACCCAGCATCAGGGCGTACTGCCGGACATCGATTACCCGTCGATCATCGACACCAAGGAAATCGGCGAAAGCGCCCTGCCGGAAGCCATGCCGTGGGACACCATCCGCGCGGCCATCAAGCCGGCGGCCGACCCTTTCAAACCGTACATCACGCAGCTCAAATCCGAGCATGACGTGCGCACGGCCAAAGACGCCGAATTCGTGTTCATTCGCGACAAGCTGGCCTTGGCCCAGAAGCTGATGACGGAGAAAACCGTCAGCCTCAATGAAGCCGATCGCCGTGCGCAACACGCCGATATCGAAGCCAAGCAACTGGTGATGGAAAACATCCGTCGCAAGGCCAAGGGCGAAGAGCCGCTCAAAGAGCTGAAGAAAGAAGACGAAGACGCCATCGCGGCCGAGCCGGACAAGACCAAGCCAGAAGACGATGCCTACTTGAGCGAGACCGGGCGGATTCTGTTGGACTACCTGAAACTGAACACCGCGGTCGCCAAGCACTAAAATGATGGCAATTTAATGCTGACGCTCCCCGGAGCGTCATCAAACAGTCATCATTCTGTCGTGAAATAAAGGACTGGGAGCTCATGGCTCCCAGTCCTTTTTTTATCGCCAGAGATCGCCATGACCACCACTGAACAGCTGAGTGCATTGAGTTCCATTCTGGCTCAAAGCGGTTTGCACAGCCTGTTCCAGCCGATCATTTCCGTCTCTGAGCGACGCATTGTCGGCTTCGAAGCCCTCACTCGCGGCCCCTCGAACAGTCCGCTGCACTCCCCCATCGCATTGTTCGCGGTTGCCCGCCAGGCCGGTCGCTTGAGCGAGCTGGAAATCGCCTGCCGTGAAAGTGCCTGCCGACGCTTCAATGAACAACAGCTGCCGGGCAAACTGTTTCTCAACGTCTCTCCGGAATCCCTGTTGGAAGCCGCTCACCAACCGGGTCGCACCCTGCAATTGCTGCAGGACTTCGGCATCCCGCCGAGCCAGGTGGTGATCGAACTCACCGAACAGACCCCGACCGACGATTTCCAGTTGCTGCAAAATGCCCTGCATCACTACCGGGCGATGGGTTTTTCCATTGCGCTTGATGATCTGGGGGCCGGTTATTCGAGTTTGCGGCTCTGGTCCGAGCTGCGGCCGGATTACGTGAAAATCGACCGGCACTTTATCGACGGCATTCACCAGGATGCCCTCAAACGTGAATTCGTCGGCTCGATCCTGCAAATCGCCAAAGCCTCACGGGCACAAGTGATCGCCGAAGGCATCGAATTGCCGGAAGAGCTCGCGGTGTTGACCGAGATGGGCGTCGATCTGGTGCAAGGCTACTTGCTGTGTCGGCCTCAAGAGCATCCACCTCGCGACGCCCGAGTCTTGATGCCAAAACGGGAAAGCACAGCAGTGGCTTTGAATGATGACGCCAGTGACCTCAGCGCCTTGCTCAACGACCAACCGGCCGTGGCCCGGGACACACCGACGGCCACGGTGCTGGAAGCCTTCCGCCGCCAGGCCAACCTGAACTCACTGGCGGTGCTTGACGAGCAAGGCCATCCCTGCGGCATCGTCCATCGGCATTCGCTCTCGGACGCACTGCTCAAGCCCTTTGCTACCGACCTTTTCGCACGCAAGCCCATCAGCCGCTTGATGAACGACGACTTCCTCGCCGTGGAGATGAGCCAGTCACTGCAACAAGTCAGTCGCTTGATCACCAGCCGCGCGCGCCAGCGCATCGAGGAGGACTTCATCATCACCCTCAACGGCGGCTATCTGGGCCTGGGCCGGGTGATCGATGTGCTCAAGCTGATTACCGAACTGAAAATCCAGCAGGCCCGCTACGCCAACCCGCTGACCCTGTTGCCAGGCAACGTGCCCATCCAGCAATGCCTGACGCGGCTGCTGCAACAGGAACGGGAATCGGTGATCTGTTACGTCGACATCGACAGTTTCAAACCCTTCAACGACATCTATGGCTACGGCCGTGGGGACGAAGTCCTGCTGTGTCTGGCGCAATGCCTGAACGATCGGGTGGACCCGGCCCGCGACTTCGTTGGCCATATCGGCGGGGATGACTTCCTGCTGGTGCTCGGCCCGGAAGACTGGCGCAAACGTCTGAACCAGTTGCTGGACGACTTCCACAGCCAGTGCCGACGCTTCTACCGCAGCGAACACCTGGAAGCCGGCTGCTTTATCGCACCGAATCGCCAGGGCATGCGCCAGGAGTTTCCACTGCTGTCATTGTCGATCGGCGTCGTGCATTTACACCCACAGGCCTGTGGACAACTCGATGCGAGCCAGTTGGCAGAGATGGCTTCGCAGGCCAAGCATCACGCGAAGAATGTGGCGGGGTATAGCGTGTATGTGATTGATAGTTTGGTGGTGCCGGTGCAAAACGAGGATTTGATCATCGGGCAGCGGTGATTGAACGGACGCCTTCGCGGGCAAGCCTCGCTCCTACAGGGTTTTTTGTCGTTCGCAACTATTGTGGACTACCCATCTCCCGTAGGAGCGAGGCTTGCC
>NZ_JASCOM010000222.1:0-9613 GCF_029959925.1 Pseudomonas sp. PS02303 | reverse complement strand
AGCCTCGCTCCTACAGGTCATGCGCCGTTCTTGTGACGCGTGCAAAACCCGTAGGAGCGAGGCTTGCCCGCGAAGGGACCCGAACTGACACCGCACAAACCCCAGACAAACAAAAACGCCCCCGACCTTGCGGTCGGGGGCGTTTTTTTAGCAGCTAACTAAGTCGAGACTCAGTTACCGGCTTTCTTGGCAGCGCGGGTACGCTCGCTTTCGCCCAGGATCTTCTTGCGAAGACGGATGGACTTAGGAGTGACTTCGCACAATTCGTCTTCTTGAACGAATTCCAGAGCTTGTTCCAAGGTGAAACGGATAGGCGGAACCAGAGCGATGGTTTCGTCTTTACCCGAGGCACGCATGTTGTCGAGCTTCTTGCCTTTGGTTGGGTTGACGCCCAGGTCGTTGTCGCGGCTGTTGATGCCGACGATTTGACCTTCGTACACGTCTTCACCGTGACCCAGGAACAGTTTGCCGCGAGCTTGCAGGGTTTCCAGCGAGTAAGTCAGAGCCTTACCGGTAGCAACCGAAACCAGCACGCCGTTTTGACGGCCGGACATGTCGCCGGACTTCATCACGTCGTAACGGTCGAAGATCGAGGTCAGGATGCCTGCACCGGAGGTCAGGGTCAGGAACTCGTTACGGAAACCGATCAGGCCACGAGCCGGGATGTTGTACTCAAGGCGCACACGGCCCTTGCCATCCGGAACCATGTTGGTCAGGTCGCCTTTACGGATACCGATCTGTTCCATGATCGAACCTTGCGATTCTTCTGGCAGGTCGATGGTCACGTTTTCGTACGGTTCGTGCTTCACGCCGTCAACCATGCGGATGATCACTTCCGGACGACCAACACCCATTTCGAAGCCTTCGCGACGCATGGTTTCGATCAGTACCGAGAGGTGCAGCTCACCACGGCCGGAGACTTTGAACTTGTCGGCGGTGTCGCCTTCTTCAACGCGCAGGGCAACGTTGTAGAGCAGTTCCTTGTCCAGACGTTCCTTGATGTTACGGGACGTCACGAACTTGCCTTCTTTACCGCAGAAAGGCGAGTCGTTTACCTGGAAGGTCATGGAAACGGTTGGTTCGTCAACGGTCAGCGGCTTCATCGCTTCGACGTTCAGTGGGTCGCACAGAGTGTCGGAGATGAACAGCTGGTCGAAGCCGCTGATGCAGACGATGTCGCCGGCAGCTGCTTCTTCAACGTCGATACGGTGCAGACCGTGGTGACCCATCAGCTTCAGGATACGACCGTTACGCTTCTTGCCGTCGGCGTCGATAGCAACAACCGGAGTGTTCGGCTTGATGCGGCCACGAGCGATACGGCCAACGCCGATAACACCCAGGAAGCTGTTGTAGTCCAGAGCAGAGATCTGCATCTGGAACGGACCTTCACGGTCGACTTTCGGCGCAGGTACGTTGTCGACGATCGACTGGTACAGCGGGGTCATGTCTTCAGCCATGTCGGTGTGTTCCAGACCGGCAATGCCGTTCAGGGCCGAGGCGTAGACGACTTTGAAGTCCAGCTGTTCTTCGGTAGCACCGAGGTTGTCGAACAGGTCGAAGATCTGGTCCAGAACCCAGTCCGGACGCGCGCCTGGACGGTCAACCTTGTTGATCACCACGATTGGACGCAGGCCGGCTTCGAAAGCCTTCTTGGTCACGAAACGGGTTTGCGGCATAGGGCCGTCTTGAGCGTCAACCAGCAGCAGAACGGAGTCAACCATCGACATTACGCGTTCAACTTCGCCGCCGAAGTCGGCGTGGCCCGGGGTGTCCACGATGTTGATGTGGTAGCCGTTCCAGTTGATGGCGGTGTTTTTCGCCAGAATGGTAATACCGCGTTCTTTCTCCTGGTCGTTGGAGTCCATCACGCGCTCGTCGTTGAGCTCGTTGCGCTCCAGGGTGCCGGATTGACGCAAGAGTTTGTCTACCAGGGTGGTCTTACCATGGTCAACGTGAGCAATGATGGCGATGTTGCGTAGATTTTCGATCACTTGTGTATCTCGATCAGAGGATTCGGTGTGCTGACAAGTCTTGGCAGCGATTAACAGTAGAGTCCGGCAAAGCCGTTACAGCTTGACGGCGGCGTCGGGGGGCCGGTGACGCAGGCCACAGGCAAACAGCCCCGGGCACTTAGCTCGGTCGATAAACGCGCACATTGGCATGCCCCTCACTGAGCAAATGGTGGGCATGCAGGCGACTCATCACGCCTTTGTCGCAATACAGCAGGTACTGGCGAGTAGGGTCCAGTTCCTTGAAACGAGCGTTCAATGCATAAAACGGCATCGTTTGTACCTCAATGCCAGCAAGGCCCAGCGGGTCGTCTTCAGCGGCATCCGGGTGACGGATGTCGATGACGATCTGACCAGCCAACGCTTCGCTGACTTCTTCGATCTGCAAGTCCTGGCCCAATTCGTCGATCACGCGATCGATCGGCACCAGTTTGGCGTTCTCGAGCGCACGCTCAAGTACTGCCATGTCGAACTGTTGTTCTTCGTACTCCACGCGCGGACGCTTGGCGTGGGTCTTGGGGTTCACCGAGATGACCCCGCAATATTCCGGCATGTGCTTGGCGAAGTCGGCAGTACCGATTTCGTTGGCCAGGTCGATGATGTCCTGCTTGTGACTGGCGATCAGCGGACGCAAGACCAGCTTGTCGGTCACGCAGTCGATCACGGACAGGTTCGGCAGTGTCTGGCTCGACACCTGGGAAATCGCCTCGCCGGTAACCAGCGCTTCGATGTCCAGCCGATCGGCAATACGGGAAGCAGCGCGCAACATCATACGCTTCAAAACTACACCCATATGACTGTTATCGACTTTCCCGAGAATTTCTCCCAGTACTTCCTCGAATGGCACACTCACAAATAACACGCGTTGGGAGCTGCCGTACTTCTTCCAGATGAAGTGCGCGACTTCCATGACGCCCAGTTCATGGGCCCGCCCGCCCAGATTAAAGAAGCAGAAATGGCTCATCAGGCCGCGGCGCATGATCTGGTACGCAGCCACCGTGGAATCGAACCCACCTGACATCAGCACAAGCGTCTGTTCCAGGGCGCCCAGCGGATAACCGCCGATGCTGTTGTGCTGGCTGTGGATCACGAACAACCGTTTGTCGCGAATTTCGATGCGGACTTCGATTTCCGGCTCTTTCAGCGAGATTCCCGCGGCGCCGCACTGACGACGCAGTTGGCTGCCGACGTATTTCTCGACGTCCATCGAACTGAATTCGTGCTTGCCGGCACGCTTGCAGCGCACCGAAAAGATCTTCCCGGCCAACGCATCACCGAAGTGCTGCTTGCACTTGGCGACGATGTCGTCGAAGTCGCCCAGCGGGTATTCATCGACTTGCAGGAAATGCGCGATGCCCGGCATGCAGCTCAGGCGCTCGGTCATCTCCTTCAGGGCCTTGGGCTCGCTGACGCGGGTTTCCAGCTCGAGATTGTCCCACACACCGTTCACCACCACAGCCGGGTCCAGATCGCGGAGCACGGTACGGATGTTTTTGGCCAACTGGCGGATGAAACGCATCCGTACCGGGCGGCTCTTGATGGTGATCTCGGGGAAGACTTTTACGATTAATTTCATGAAAACAGCGCGCGCAGGCCCAGCCGAAAAAGGGGGGCGCGGATTATAGCGGAAATTGCTCAAGGTTTAACCAGTTAATGTGCAGAAGGTTTTGCGCGCACCAAAACAGGTCATTTGATGATTTTAACGCTACATTGTAGGGCGAGATTTTCCGCTTACAGACGCTTTGTGCCTTTATAAGCGTGATATTGGGGCAAAAAACCCATGCTGGGGCACTGGCATGCAATTTGCTCCCTTGTGAGGCAGGTTGCCTTGGCAGAGTATTCGCGCCGGCATCACCCACATTCTAAGGGCATCCACTACTAAGCCCGAAGCCACCCGGAGGACACTATGTCGAAGTCGGTTCAACTCATCAAAGATCATGACGTCAAGTGGATTGATCTGCGCTTCACGGACACCAAAGGCACTCAGCACCACGTGACCATGCCGGCTCGCGACGCGCTGGATGAAGCTTTCTTCGAAGAAGGCAAAATGTTCGACGGTTCCTCCATCGCTGGCTGGAAAGGCATCGAAGCTTCCGACATGATCCTGATGCCGGACGACTCCACTGCCGTCCTCGACCCGTTCACCGAAGAGCCGACCCTGATCCTGGTTTGCGACGTGATCGAGCCTTCGACCATGCAAGGCTACGACCGTGACCCACGTGCGATCGCCAAGCGTGCCGAGGAATACCTGAAGTCGACCGGTATCGGCGACACCGTATTCGTAGGTCCAGAGCCAGAATTCTTCATCTTCGACGAAGTGAAGTTCAAGTCCGACATCTCCGGTTCGATGTTCAAGATCTACTCCGAACAAGGTTCGTGGATGTCCGACCAGGACGTGGAAGGCGGCAACAAAGGCCACCGTCCAGGCGTCAAAGGCGGCTACTTCCCGGTCCCGCCGTTCGACCACGACCACGAAATCCGTACCTCCATGTGCAACGCCATGGAAGAGATGGGCCTGGTTATCGAAGTTCACCACCACGAAGTGGCCACTGCCGGCCAGAACGAAATCGGTGTGAAGTTCAACACCCTGGTGGCCAAGGCTGACGAAGTTCAGACCCTGAAGTACTGCGTACACAACGTGGCTGATGCCTACGGCCGCACCGCGACCTTCATGCCTAAGCCGCTGTACGGCGATAACGGTTCGGGTATGCACGTTCACCTGTCCATCGCCAAAGATGGCAAGAACACCTTCGCTGGCGAAGGCTATGCCGGCCTGTCCGACACCGCCCTGTACTTCATCGGCGGCATCATCAAGCACGGTAAGGCCCTGAACGGCTTCACCAACCCGTCGACCAACTCCTACAAGCGTCTGGTCCCAGGTTTCGAAGCGCCGGTAATGCTGGCCTACTCGGCTCGTAACCGTTCCGCTTCGATCCGTATTCCTTACGTGTCCAGCCCTCGCGCTCGCCGTATCGAAGCCCGCTTCCCGGATCCAGCAGCCAACCCGTACCTGGGCTTCGCTGCACTGTTGATGGCTGGCCTGGACGGCATCCAGAACAAGATCCACCCTGGCGACGCAGCTGACAAAAACCTGTACGACCTGCCGCCTGAAGAGGCGAAAGAGATCCCACAAGTTTGCGGCAGCCTGAAAGAAGCCCTGGAAGAGCTGGACAAAGGTCGTGCGTTCCTGACCAAAGGCGGCGTGTTCTCCGATGACTTCATCGACGCTTACATCGCTCTGAAAAGCGAAGAAGAAATCAAGGTCCGTACCTTCGTACACCCACTGGAATATGAGCTGTACTACAGCTGCTGATCCGGTAGCGCCTGCGCAAGCGGCGTGACAAGAAAGAGGCCTCCTTCGGGAGGTCTTTTTTATGCCCGCGATTCAACAAGCGCTGAAAAACCCTGTGGGAGTGAGACCGGCTTCCCGGCGATGGCATTTTTTCATTCAATATTGATGTTGGCTGATCCACCGTTATCGCGAGCAGGCTCACTCCTACAGGGTTTTGTTGCGTTTGGGAGATCCCTGTAAATCATGCCCGGATGTTTTTGAATTGGGTCAACCGCCACCCCTGACCTATGCTGCACCCCAACGCTTTCGTTTCTGGTCGATTTTATGGGTCGTGGTTTTCTTCTGATGTGGCTGCTGATCGCCCTGCCTGCCGCAGCGCAGATCTATAAGTACACTGACGCCTCCGGCAACACCGCCTACAGCAATCAGCCACCCGATGGCGTCAAGGCGCAGCCGGTCGAGTTACCACCGCTCAACAGCGTTGCGCCTCAGGCACCTCCCGCACCCGCTGCCGAAGCCAACAACCGCGAGCCGCCGCGCAGCGCCTATGAGGTGCTGGAGTTGACCGGTTTACCCACCGACGAAGCCCTGCGCGCCAACAACGGCACGTTCACAGTCAGCGTCCTGATCAAACCGCGCCTGCAAGCGCCGCATCTGTTCAGGTTGTTGCTTGATGGCCAACCCTATGGGCAATCGAGCAACGTGCCGATCCTGCAACTGGTGAACATCGATCGTGGCGAACACAGCCTGGCGGTGCAGGTGATCGATGGCGAGCACATCATCCAGCAAAGCCCGACGCAGACATTTACCGTGCAACGGGTGCACAAGCGATGAGGATGTGGCTGCTGATCGCCTGCCTGATCGCGCTGCCGGTCACGGCCGAGGTGTTCACTTACGTCGACGCCCAGGGCAACCGGGTCTACACCGACCAGCCAGGCTCAGGCAACGCCAAGCGTGTGCCGCTGGCGACGAGCAATCGCATGTCTGCCAACCCCAGCGGGGCCGCGCCGGTGACCGCTGCGCAAAAAACCGAAGACAAACCCTTGTTCCACTACGACATGCTCCGCGTGCTGGTCCCGGAACCGGACGCTACGGTCCGTAGCAATGCCGGTGAGCTGATCGTCAGTGTCACCAATGAACCAGGCCTGCAACGAGGGCACCGCTACCGATTGCTGCTCGACGGCCAACCCACCGCCGAGCCCGGCGTCAGTCCGGTGTTTGCCCTGAGCAACATCGACCGCGGCCGCCACAACCTGTCCGTGGAAATCCTCGATGAACTGGGTCGCACCGTCGAACGCACGGCCAATCAACCCTTCCAGATGCTGCGCATCTCCCTCGCACAGAAGCGCAAAGTCAAACCTTGCGCTCTCACCGACTATGGCCAACGGCCGGAATGTCCGCTCAAAGACAAACCCGAAGAAGAAAAAAATCCCTTCCTGCGTTTCTTCTAACGCCGTTCAGCTTTGCGCACTATATTGGTGCAATAGGGTGCACCGTACCCACATCTCAACCCATTTTGGTTCGAAAGTACCCGCAAAAGCTGGCAGAACGCCACGCAAACGAGCGTCAAACGCCCGTTTCAGGCTTTAAACGCTTCTTTTCGGAGCCTTGGTTTGGTTTTTGCATTTTCCTCATATCGGCGCGTTATTCGCGCGCATGCCCTGCTCCAAAAGAGGTCCTAAATGACCATCAGTGACGCACTCCATCGTCTGCTTCTCGACAATCTGACCACCGCCACCATTCTGCTCGATGCCGAATTGCGCCTCGAGTACATGAACCCGGCGGCGGAGATGCTCCTGGCCATCAGCGGTCAGCGTAGCCATGGGCAGTTCATCAGCGAGTTGTTCACCGAATCCACTGAAGCGCTGAATTCCTTGCGCCAGGCGGTCGAGCAGGCGCACCCGTTTACCAAGCGCGAAGCGATGCTCACCGCCCTCACCGGCCAGACGCTGACCGTCGACTACGCGGTAACGCCGATCCTGGCCAACGGCGCCACGATGCTGCTGCTGGAAGTCCACCCCCGTGACCGCTTGTTGCGGATCACCAAGGAAGAGGCGCAACTGTCGAAACAGGAAACCAGCAAAATGCTGGTGCGCGGTCTCGCTCATGAAATAAAGAACCCGCTGGGCGGGATTCGCGGCGCGGCGCAATTGCTCGCCCGTGAACTGCCGGAGGAAAGCCTGCGCGATTACACCAACGTCATCATTGAAGAAGCCGACCGCCTGCGAAACCTCGTGGATCGCATGCTCGGCTCCAACAAATTGCCGTCGCTGGCCATGTGCAACGTCCACGAAGTGCTGGAGCGTGTCTGCCATCTGGTCGAGGCCGAAAGTCAGGGCTGCATCACTTTGGTGCGCGACTACGACCCAAGCATTCCCGACGTCTTGATCGACCGCGAACAAATGATCCAGGCCGTGCTGAACATCGTGCGCAACGCAATGCAGGCCATCAGCAGCCAGAACGAGCTGCGCCTGGGCCGCATCAGCCTGCGCACCCGCGCCATGCGCCAGTTCACCATTGGCCACGTACGCCATCGCCTGGTGACCAAGATCGAAATCATCGACAACGGTCCCGGCATTCCCGCGGACCTGCAAGAAACCATCTTCTTTCCCATGGTCAGCGGCCGCCCGGACGGTACCGGGCTGGGCCTGGCCATTACCCAGAACATCATCAGCCAGCACCAGGGCCTGATCGAATGTGACAGCCACCCAGGCCATACCACTTTCTCGATCTTTCTGCCCCTGGAACAAGGAGCCACATCGACATGAGCCGTAGTGAAACCGTGTGGATCGTCGATGACGACCGTTCTATCCGTTGGGTCCTGGAAAAAGCCTTGCAGCAGGAAGGCATGACCACGCAAAGCTTCGACAGCGCCGATGGCGTGATGAGCCGCCTGGCGCGCCAGCAGCCTGACGTGATCATCTCCGACATCCGCATGCCGGGTGCCAGTGGCCTGGACCTGCTGGCGCGGATTCGCGAGCAACACCCACGGTTGCCAGTGATCATCATGACTGCGCACTCCGATCTGGACAGCGCTGTCGCGTCCTATCAGGGCGGCGCGTTTGAGTACCTGCCAAAACCGTTCGACGTCGACGAAGCGGTGTCGCTGGTCAAACGCGCCAACCAGCACGCCCAGGAACAGCAAGGCCTGGAAGTCCCGGTCGCCTTGACCCGCACCCCGGAAATCATCGGCGAAGCGCCGGCGATGCAGGAAGTGTTTCGCGCCATCGGGCGCTTGAGCCACTCCAACATCACCGTGCTGATCAACGGTGAATCCGGTACCGGTAAAGAATTGGTAGCCCACGCCCTGCACCGCCATAGTCCACGGGCTGCGTCTCCGTTCATCGCGTTGAACATGGCGGCGATCCCGAAAGACCTGATGGAATCCGAGTTGTTCGGCCATGAGAAAGGCGCGTTCACCGGCGCAGCCAACTTGCGTCGCGGGCGCTTTGAGCAGGCGGACGGCGGCACGCTGTTCCTCGATGAAATCGGCGACATGCCGGCCGACACCCAGACCCGCTTGCTGCGCGTACTGGCCGACGGCGAGTTCTATCGCGTCGGCGGTCATACGCCGGTAAAGGTCGATGTGCGCATCATCGCTGCGACGCACCAGAACCTGGAAACCCTGGTGCACGCCGGGAAATTTCGTGAGGACTTGTTTCACCGCCTCAACGTGATCCGCATCCACATTCCACGGCTGTCGGACCGTCGCGAAGACATCCCGACCCTGGCCAAGCACTTCCTCAGCCGCGCTGCGCAAGAACTGGCGGTAGAACCGAAGCTGCTGAAAAGCGAAACAGAGGAATACCTGAAGAACCTGCCGTGGGGCGGCAACGTGCGTCAGCTGGAGAACACCTGCCGCTGGATCACGGTGATGGCTTCGGGTCGCGAAGTGCACATCAGCGACCTGCCGCCGGAACTGCTGAGCCTGCCGCAGGATTCGGCGCCTGTGACCAATTGGGAGCAAGCGCTGCGTCAATGGGCTGATCAGGCGTTGGCTCGCGGTCAATCGAGTTTGCTCGACAGCGCGGTACCGGCGTTCGAGCGGATCATGATCGAGACCGCCCTGAAACACACCGCCGGGCGACGTCGCGATGCGGCGGTCTTGCTGGGTTGGGGACGTAATACCCTGACGCGCAAGATCAAGGAATTGGGGATGAAGGTTGATGGTGGGGATGATGATGAGGGGGAAGAAGGCTAAGCGGCCTCTAGCGCTTCGCTGACAGTTACATACATTCGCGGGCAAGCCTCGCTCCTACAGGTCACGCGCTAATCTTGAAATGGCGCAAACCCTGTAGGAGCGAGGCTTGCC
>NZ_JASCOM010000221.1:0-9653 GCF_029959925.1 Pseudomonas sp. PS02303 | reverse complement strand
CGACCGGCGTAGTCAGTTACAGCTACACCCTGGCCGATAACGAAGCGCATCCGACGGCCAACGGTGCCAACGGGATCTCCGAGCAATTCGCCGTCACCGTGGTCGATGACAACGGCACCACCGCCAACGGCAATCTCGACGTCAACATCGTCGACGACCTGCCCCAAGCCGTAGACGACAGCAACGCCGGCACCGCTTCGGAAACCCTGCTGACCCTCAACGGCAATGTGCTGACCAACGACACCCAAGGCGCCGACCGCGTGACCGTCGGCGAAAACGCCGGCCCGATCACCCCCGGCACTTTCATCGGGACTTACGGCACGTTGGTGCTGAATGCCAACGGCACGTACACCTACACCCTGAACACCAGCGATGCCGACTTCAAAGCGTTGCACGGCAATGGCAGCGGCACGGAAACCTTCACCTACACCCTCACCGATGCCGACGGCGATACCAGCACCGCCAACCTGGTGCTGAACATCCAAAACAACGATGACCCGGTGACCCTCAACGGCCTCGACGTCGCCGGTGGTGAACTGACTGTCTACGAGAAAAACCTCAGCGACGGCACCAGCCCGAACGCGCCCGCGCTGACCCAGAGCGGCACCTTTACCGTGACCGCCCTCGATGGCCTGCAAACCCTGACGGTCGGCGGCATTTCGGTGGTCAGCGGTGGCGTGGCCGCAGGCTTCCCGCAATCGATCGTCACACCGCTCGGCAGCACGCTGACCATCACCGGCTACAACCCGACCACCGGCGTCATCAGCTACAGCTACACCCTGGCGGACAACGAAACTCATCCGAATGCCAGCGGTGCCAACAGCCTCACCGAGAATTTCAACGTGGTGGCGACGGACACCGACGGCAGCACTGCGTCGGGCCAGATCAACGTCAACATCGTCGACGACCTGCCCACCGCCAACCCTGATTACGCTTCGGTAGACGAGGGCGCGACCGTCTCGGGCAACGTGCTGGATAACGACATCGGCGGTGCCGATGGCCCGGCGCTCAGCGGCGCCGTGATTGGCGTGCGCGCAGGCTCGGACACCTCGACCTCGGCCATCGGTGGACTGGGCACCAACATCAACGGCACCTACGGTTACCTGACGCTGGATGCCAACGGCAATGCGACCTACCACAGCAATCCCAACGCGGTGAACGGCCCCGGCGCGACCGATGTGTTCACCTATACCGTGCGTGATGCCGATGGTGACGAAAGCACCACCACCATCACCATCGACGTGTCCAACAGCTGCATTGTCGCGTCCACCGATGCCGACGTGACCGTCTACGAAAATGCCCTCGACCTGACCAAGGACGGGCAAGACCTGGCGGCCGGCACGGTCATCGGCAGCGACCCGACCAGCACCGGCGAAACCGCCAAGGGCACGCTGGTCGGCTCGGTCACCGGTGCGATCGGCGCGATCACTTACACGCTGGTGGGCAGCGCCACGGGCAACTATGGCCAGATTCAGCTCAACCCCAACGGCACGTACACCTACACCCTGACCTCGCCTGCGACCACCACGCCGCCTGCCAACGATGGCGCGAATTCGCTGACCGAAAGTTTCACCTACCAGGCCACCGATTCCCTGGGTAACAGCACCACCAGCACCATCGTGGTAAAAATCCTCGATGACGTGCCAAAAGCCTTCAACGACAGCAACACCGGCACAGCGTCGGAGGCCGCGCTGACGCTCAATGGCAATGTCCTGAGCAACGACGTTCAGGGCGCGGACCGTGTCGTCACCGGCCCGAACGCCGGGCCTGTGACCCCAGGCACCTTCACCGGGACTTACGGCACCCTGGTGCTCAACGCCAACGGCACGTACACCTACACGCTGAACACCAATGATGCGGACTTCAAAAACCTGCACGGCGGCGGCACCGGCACTGAAACTTTCGCCTACACCATTACCGATGCCGACGGCGATACCAGCACCGCCAACCTGGTGCTGAACATCCAGAACAACAACGACCCGGTCACGCTCAACGGCCTCGATGTGTACGGCGGTGAACTGACCGTCTACGAGAAAAACCTCAGCGACGGCACCACGCCGAACGCGCCCGCCCTGTCCCAGAGCGGCACCTTCACCGTGACCGCGCTGGACGGGCTGCAAACCCTGACCGTCGGCGGCATTGCACTGGTCACTGGCGGCGTGGCGGCAGGCTTCCCGCAATCGATCGTCACACCGCTCGGCAGCACGCTGACCATCACCGGCTACAACCCGGCCACCGGCGTGGTCAGTTACAGCTACACCCTGGCGGACAACGAAACTCATCCGAACGCCAACGGCGCCAACAGCATCACCGAGAACTTCAACGTGGTGGCGACGGACACTGACGGCAGCACCGCGACGGGTCAGATCAACGTCAACATCGTCGATGATTTACCGACGGCCAAAGCGGACACGGCGAGCGTGGTCGAAGGCGGCACGGTCAGCGGCAACGTGCTGGACAACGACATCGGCGGTGCAGATGGCCCGGCACTCAGCGGCGCAGTGATTGGCGTGCGCGCAGGCTCGGACACTTCGTCCTCGGCCATCGGCGGCCTGGGCACGAACATCAATGGCACCTACGGTTACCTGACGCTGGATGCCAACGGCAACGCGGTTTACCACAGCAATCCCAACGCCGTGAGCGGTGCCGGTGCCACCGACACGTTTACCTACACCGTGCGCGATGCCGATGGCGATGAAAGCACCACCACTATCACCATCGATGTGTACAACAGCTGCATCAAAGCGGTCAGCGACACCGATGTCACCGTCTATGAGAAAGCGCTGGACCTGACCAAGGACGGGCTGGACCTGGCGGCCGGTACTGTCACGGGCAGCGAGCCCGGCAACACCGGCGAAACGGCCACCGGCACCCTGGTCGGCTCCGTTACTGGCGCGAGTGGCGCCATCACCTACACCCTGGTCGGCAGCGCCACCGGGGCCTACGGGCAAATGCTGCTCAACCCCAACGGTACCTACACCTACACCCTGACGTCGGCGCCGAAAACCTCGCCGAACACCAACGACGGCCCGAATACCCTGACCGAAAGCTTCACCTACAAAGCCACCGATGCGCTGGGCAACAGCACCACCAGCACCATCGTGGTGAACATCGTCGATGACGTGCCCAAGGTCGTCGGCGCGGAGCGTTCGGTGGCGGCTGTGGAGATCGATTCCAACCTGCTGCTGGTGATCGACGTCTCCGGCAGCATGGTCGACCCCTCCGGTGTACCGGGGCTATCGCGCCTCGAACTGGCCAAGCAGGCGATCAGTGCCTTGCTCGACAAATACGACGACCTGGGCGATGTGAAAGTGCAGATCGTCACCTTCAGCAGCAACGCCACCGACAAGACATCGATCTGGGTGGATGTGGCGACCGCCAAGTCGATCATCTCCGGCCTGACTGCCGGCGGTGGCACCAACTACGACGCCGCTGTCGCGACGATGCAAACGGCGTTCAACACCTCGGGCAAACTGACCGGGGCGCAGAACGTCGGCTACTTCTTCTCCGACGGCAAACCCAACGAAGGCGACATCGGCAGCGCAGATGAGGCCGCGCTCAAAGCCTTCCTCGACGCCAACAGCATCAAGAACTACGCGATCGGCTTGGGCAGCGGCGTGAGCAACGCTTACCTCGATCCGCTGGCTTATGACGGCAGCACCCACACCAACACCAACGCGGTGGTGGTGACCGATCTCAACCAACTCAACTCGGTGCTCTCGGGCACGGTGGTCGGCGCGCCGGTGACGGGCACCTTGCTGGAGGGCGGTACGTTCGGCGCCGATGGCGGCTTCATCAAAACCCTCGTGGTCGACGGCACGACGTACACCTACGACCCTAAAGGCAACAGCAATCAGGGTTCGTTGAACTTCAGTGGCGGCGCCAACCACGGCACCTTCAACACGGTGAACAACAGCATCAGCATCGCCACCAACAATGGCGGCACGTTGGTGGTGAACCTCGACACCGGCGAGTACACCTACACCTCGCAAAAAACCACGGCAGTGGTGATTACCGAAAACATCGGCTTCACCGCCAGCGACAACGACGGCGACCTGGCCAGCTCCACGCTGACGGTCAAAGTCATCCCGAACACGGCGCCGGTGGCGGTCGATGACCACATCATCACCAACGTGCTCTCGGGCAACATCGTGGTGCCGGGCGAGTTGCTGCTGGCCAACGACACCGATGCCGATGGCGATCCGCTGACGGCTTCACCCACCAACTTCAACACCGGCTGGATTTCCAAAGGCGCCGACTTCACCGGCACCGGGGCGATCAGCTTCTCCTCGACCGGCAACAACAACGCCAACCAGGTCCTGGCGAACGTGCGCAACGCCTTTGCGGCGAACGCGACGACCATGACGGCGGTGCTGGTGGTCAGTGGATATCTGGGCGGGGTCACCGCCGGTAACGCCAATGATGAGGACCGGATCACCGTCAACCTCAAACAAGGCGAAACCCTCAACCTGGACCACAATCTGGCGGGCGGTCACATCGCCATGGAGTACTCGCTCAACGGCGGGGCATGGATCGTCCTCGCGGACGGGCAAACCCTCACCGCGGCGGCGGACGGGACCTACCAGATCCACGTCACCAACATCACCAACACCAGCGGCAGCGGCGTGAACAACGCGGAATACTACAAGCTGACCATGACCCTCGATTACGCCGGGGGCCATGACATCGCCCCGGATGCCCACGGCACCTACACCGCCAACGACAACCACGGCGGCAGCGACAGCGCGGGCGTGACCATCAGCTATCAGGACGGACATACCCTCACCGGCACGGCCGGCGACGATGTGCTGGTGGCGGGCACCGGCAACAACATCCTCAATGCCGGCGACGGCAACGATGTGCTCACCGCTGGTTCCGGCAACAACGAACTGCATGGCGGCGCCGGCAATGATTTGCTGTTCAGCGGCACCGGCAACGACCTGCTCGACGGCGGCACCGGCACCGACACCGTGAGTTACGCCCACGCCACCGCCGGGGTCTCGGTCGACCTGAGCGTGGCCACCGCGCAAAACACTGGCGGCGCCGGCACCGACACCCTGACCGCGATCGAAAACCTCACCGGTTCCAACTTCAACGACTCGCTCACGGGCGACAACCTGAGCAACGTCATCACCGGCGGTTTGGGCGATGACATCCTCAAGGGCGGCGGCGGTGACGACTTCCTGATCGGCGGCCTGGGCAACAACACCCTGACCGGCGGGGCAGGGGCCGACACCTTCCAGTGGCTCAAAGGCAACAGCGGCCACGACCTCGTCACCGACTTCACCCCAGGCACCGACAAACTCGACTTGTCGCAACTGCTGCAAGGCGAAAACGGCACCGCAGCATCGCTGGATGACTACCTGCACTTCAAAGTCATCGGCAGCGGCGCCTCGGTCCTGACCAGCATCGACGTCAGCGCCATGGCCGGCGCGGCACCGAACCAGACCATCGACCTGGCCGGCGTCAACCTGGCCAGCCACTACGGCGTCACGCCCGGAGCGGGCGGCGTGGTGGCGGGCGGGCACGATACCGCGACCATCATCAATGGCATGTTGAATGACCATTCGTTGAAGGTGGACACCGTGTGACCTGAAGGCTGACCTCTGAAACGACAAAACCCGCCATTCCTGGGTAAGGAATGGCGGGTTTTTGTTGTCTGTGAGATCGCTTTCGCCGGATCGCCGCCCGGAACAAGCCCGCTCCGACACTTTGATCTTCAGTGAACACAAAACAGGCGAACAACCCAGATCAACTGTAGGAGCGAGGCTGCTCGCGAAGGCCCAAAAAACCACCACAAAACTCACAGCCTGACATGCTGTTGTGGCGAGGGAGCTTGCTCCCGCTGGCTTGCGAAGCAGCCCCAAAACCATTCACCTCGATTGTGTCTGATAAACAGCGTTTCGCTGGTTTTACGACTGCTGCGCAGCCGAGCGGGAGCAAGCTCCCTCGCCACAGGAAAGTGTTCGCACCAGGATTTTCGCTAACCCTGCGGAACGAAGTTATCCAGCATCCGATTCACCGCCAACTCCCCCAGCATCACCACCTGCTGAATCCCCAGTACCGTATTGCGATGCGAACCTTCCATCAACCCCGCAAAATTACTCAGCATCACACTCGCCGACGCCAGGGTTTCGCAGGCGTTGACCAGCAGCGTTTCGTCATTGGTGTCGGGAGCGATGGAATAGATGGTGCTCGGTTTACGCGGAGTGTCTGCGGGGATGACCGGTTTGAGGTAGTAGTCGAGGGCGCGGTCGGCGGCTTCGTTGAGTTTTTTGGAATCGGTGGATTCGTAGGGGGAAACGTCGTCGGTTTCGGGTGGGTTGGGTGTGATCTTGAACATGGTGAAACTCCTACAAGAAATGGAGCCACCAAGACCTGTCGCTAAACAAGTAAGGGTGGCGGCTGCACGCAGGTTAGCGAACCGGGTGTAGGCGCCCGGCAGACCCGAAAGTCTCCCGCGCACAGCCGCCATGACGTCAGTCGCAGACATGAACAATCTGCAAGAGAGTTGGGAGCGCTGTTGCGCCTACATAGGTTCGGGCCGCTAAACCCGATCGCTGATTTGTCAGCGACCGGGAAACAATAGAGCCCGACCCTAAGGCGCACAAGCCGGCGGATTCTGGCGCAGTCGTAGGCAACGGCGCAAGGATGTGTAGCCTTGGTCAGTGTCAGGAGATGTCTTTTTAAACATCGCCGTTTAACATGAAAAAATTCTCCGAAGCCTGCGGTCTTTTGGGCTGACACATCTGACAGCTGATGCCAACTTTCAGACCACAGTCATACCCCTTACATCGGCTCCGGCGGCCCAATCAGCCTTCCCATCACCCCAAACAACCCCAACTCCCGAATCACCTCCAGTTCCCCTTTGGTCTCGACCATCTCCGCAATCAACGGCAAATCAATGCTGTTGGTCGCCCGGTAGATCGCATCAATAAACAGCCGCTTGTCACTCTGCTCATCAATGTGGCGGATGTACGCCCCATCGATTTTCAAGTACGCCAATCCAAGCTGCGTCAGGTTGCCGATCTGGCTGAAGCTGCCGCCAAAGTGCTGCAAGCCGATGCGATAACCGGTGTCGAGCAGGCTGTGGCTCAGGCGTTGCAGTTCATCGGGGGGCGGCAGTTGGCGTTCGTCGATTTCCAGGGTCAGCAGAGGTGCCAGATCGGGCAGTGACTCGAGCATGTCGATGATTTGTCGCAGTTGCGCCGGGTCGCGCAAGGTACTGCCGGAGAGGCTCAACGCCAAGGGCCAGCGGTTGACGATGAGGTAGTCGAGGGTGGCTTCGAGCATCGCCAGGTCGAACCGCGCGGTCCAGCCGAGACGCTCGATCCAAGGCAGGAAATGCCCGGCGGCGATGGCCTCGCCTTGCGGGTCGAGCAGGCGCGCGAGGACTTTGTGGTGCAGCACCTGGCTGGTGTCGGCGCATTGCACCACGGGTTGGAAATACAGCTGCATTTTGCCCTCGGTGAGGGCGTCGTCGATCCAGGTGCGCCAGTCGTGTTGGGTGTGGTTCGTCGCGGTATCGGAGCGGGCCAGATGCACCCACGGCCGTTCGGGATGTTGCTGGGCCTGAGCCAGTGCTTGATCGAGGCGCAGCAGGACGTCGCTGGCCGGTTCGCCGGGCTGATAAGCGACCACGCCCAAATGCGCCACGGGCATGCAATCGCTGGCACCGGTCAGGCGCAGATTTTCCAGGGTGGCGCTGATTTCCGAGGCGAGTCGGGCGGCTTCGGTACTGTCCAGGCCGGGGGTCAGCAGGCTGAACTCACCACCACGATTGCGCGCCGCCAGCCAGGTACGGCGTTCAGGCAGCTGCGTCAGACGCTTGAGCAATTCGCCGACGGCGCTGATCAGCCCGTCGGTGCGCAGTCCGCCCAGGCGCTGGTTGAGACCGATCAGGTCGTTGATCCGCAGCATCAGTAAATGGCCGTCACTGCTTTGCTCGGAAACCAATAAATAGTCGGCCAGTTGTTCATCCAGCAAGCGTCGATTGGCCAGGCCGGTGAGGCTGTCCTGATAAGACTCGGCGCGCAGTTTTTCGCTGCGCGTGGCTTCTTCGGAAAACAGCGCCTTGAGCTTTTCGACCATCTGATTCATGGCCAGCACCACACGCCTCAGTTCAGGTGTGCGTGGCAATTTGGGCAGGCTGAGGAACTCGCGTTTGCTGATGGCTTCGGCCTGCCTGACCATTTTGTCGAGCGGGCGCAATTGACGGCGTAACAACCATCCACCGAATACGGCGCTGAGCAATCCGCAGACCAACAGCCAGATCAGGCTGCCGAGGGTGCTGTCCCAGAGTTTGGCCAGGGCGAACTGCGGATTGCTCAGCACTTCGACCCGCGCCACCTGTTCCCAGCCGCGCATGACCAAGGCATCGCCACCTTCCGGGCGCAGGTTGACCAGGCTCACAAACCAGCCGGGCACGCCTTCGATCTGTGCTGGTGCGCTGCGCTCCACCAGCACTTGTCCATCGACGATATTGACGACGCGGATGCTGCGGAAATAGCCGCTGTCGAAAATCGAGCTGACCATCAATTCGGTCATCGCCGGGTCGTCGATCTGCGCGGTCAACGATAAACCCAAGGCGGTGGCAGCGTCCTGGGCGTGGGAGCGCAACTGGCCGAGCATCTGTTCACGGGAGCTTTCCAGGCTGACAAAAAAACTGCCGCTGAAGGCCACCAGCAAGAACAGGCAAATGGCGAGAAACAACTGTTTGCGCAGTGACATAAAACGCTCCTTGCGATGGCGGCTAGCCTTCGCCCACGGCGAACCCTTCGGCTTGCATCTTTTTCAACACGTCCTGCCAACGCGACAACTTCTTCGAGTCGCTGCTGCGTTTGCCGCCATTGGCCCCCGGCAAGTACAGGCCTTCGGCATTGAAGGCGTACACCGGCAACAGGTCTTTGCGTTGGGAGGCGGGGCGGATCTCGCCGATCAGGTTGTCGAGCACCAGCGGCTCGGCCGTGGGGCTGCTGTAGAAGGTCAGCACCATGTGCGCCTGGTTTTGGGACAGTGCCTTGACGTAGGTAATGCGCAGTTTCTCGCTGGGAATCCCGAGTTGGCGCAGGCTGAAATATTTCGCCAGGGCGTAGTCTTCGCAGTCGGCGGCGCCCTTGATCAAGGATTCTTCCGGCGTGGCCCAGTAATCGGTCTGGCGCCAGATGCGCGTGTCGTCCTGAAAATTCAGCTGTTGATTGAAGAAGCGATTGACCGCGTCCAGTTGTTCGCGCTCGGGTTGGTTGAGTTCGCTTTTGAGCATTTGACTCCAGGCCTCGATTCTTCCTTGGGCGGGGCCGAGCGGACCGTAGCGCTTTTCGGCTATTTGCAGGATCTGCGTAAAGTTCCAGTTGGCCCACACGCTGCCGAGCCCGGTCAGCAGAAAACTCGCCAGCAGCAGCCATCCGCCGAGCCGAAGTCGGAGCGTTGACCTTCCTGGACTACGCCATCGACGGGACATGTCTGGCTGCTCGGGTGCAGATGACTGAAGTCTAGGCGGTGTTCTTTAAAAGACAGGACTAATCGTCGGGTCGGCAGATGGACCCTGTGGCGAGGGCGCTTGCTCCCGTTCGGCTGCGAAGCAGTCGCCAAACCAATCAATGAGGTCTGTCAGGAGAATTTTGGGGGGGGATGCTTCGCAACCCAGCGGGAGC